>NZ_NHNG01000579.1:0-1531 GCF_002287155.1 Arsenophonus sp. ENCA | reverse complement strand
CTTTTGGCGCTGCTGACGGCGCTAAAATACCCAGATGAGGATATCGACTGGAACGCACTACTACCCTGGAAAATCACCTTACCTTAAACCACGCAGCAGCGCACTGTGTGGTTCCAATGACGCTTACGATTAATGCCACAATTAAATACCAAGTAAAAGGTTCCTGAGTACGATTGACAATCGTTTTGGTTTGCAATATTAAGTCATTTACGCTAATCAGTGAAACCAATGCAGTATCTTTTAGCAATACCAGCCATTGATTGCCTAAGCCAGGTAATGCATGACGCCACATTTGGGGCATAATAAGCCGTAGGAAAGCAATATTTCGATTGAGACCCAATGCATGAGCTGATTCCCATTGGCCGGATGGTATCGCTTTTAGGGCGCCTCTTAAGGTTTGCGATGCATAGGCGGCATAGAGTAGAGCAAGAGCAACAACACCACAAAAAAAAGGGATAAAATCGAATTCACTATTTTGTGGGAAGAACCATTCAGGATCAACTTGCCAGGTTGTTTGCCAGAAAATGAAATTAATATTAATGCCGTCACCTAACAACATAATAAATTGTAATGTGCCATAGTAAACGAACAGCACAACTAATAATTCAGGTAATCCGCGAATTAAAGTCACCCAGCAAGAACCAAGCAAGGCTACAGGCCGCCAGGGAGCAGATTCCCAAGCAGTAAATACCAGGGCTAATAACAGCCCTAGTATCAAAGCAATACCAGCAAGAGTAATCGTCAAACCGGCGGCATTTATTAGAAACAACAGATTATTCATCACGATAATCAACTATTTTTGCAACCATTTTTGATAGATAGCATCATAGGTGCCATCTTGTTTTACTTGTGCCATCGCTTTATTTAATTTATCTAGCAGCGTTTTGTTTCCTTTGCGTACCGCAATACCCAGACCCACACCAAAATAATTAGCATCTGTTATTTTTTCACCCACGGCGGCAAGGTTTTCGTTACCTTTTGTTTTTAACCATTCCGTTGTAACAGCGGTATCTCCAAACACAGCATCTATACGGCCATTTTGTAAATCGAGGATAGCAGTTTGGTAATTATCATACGGGACAGCTTGCATCTCTTTATGCTGTTGGCTGATATATTTTTGATGGGTGGTTCCATTTTGCACGCCAACTTTTTTACCCTTTAATAATGATATTTTATTAATTTTATTTTTTACTGCGATAAATGTTGCTGAGTTATTATAATAACTATCAGTAAAATCAACTTGTTTTTGCCGCTCTGGGGTAATATCAATTCCAGCCATCAAAGCATCAAATCTACGCATTTTCAAACTGGGGATTAAGCTATCAAAAGATTGATGAGTAAATGTACAGTTGGCATTGAGTTTTTTACATATAGCATTGGCCAGATCAATATCAAAACCGACAATAAACTAGTTGCTGAATAGAGACTTGCATTTTTTGTCACGCTATTGAGAATAAAAAGAGGTTTAACTTAGAGAATAAAGGTTTGAAATGATCAACAAAGAGCGGCTGTTACGAGATAATCGTTTATG
>NZ_NHNG01000767.1:0-1535 GCF_002287155.1 Arsenophonus sp. ENCA | reverse complement strand
CATAAACGATTATCTCGTAACAGCCGCTCTTTGTTGATCATTTCAAACCTTTATTCTCTAAGTTAAACCTCTTTTTATTCTCAATAGCGTGACAAAAAATGCAAGTCTCTATTCAGCAACTAGTTTATAGTAATAGACCAAATATAAACTTTATATGATATAAGTTTTTTCTATAGATTATAGAAGTCGTGGTCTCAGGCAACCAAAGTTGCCCTATAAATTCTACTAAAAAGATTTTATGCTTTATACATTTTTTTTAAATTTTGCATGAGAAATTGATTGAAGTCATGTGAGGTATTGATGAATACGACACCAGAAACGACCCCAGGTTTCTTACAAAAGTTGAAACTAGGCCGGCAATATGCCAAGACATTTCCGTTAGAAAAATGTTTGATGCCTATTTTTCCTGAACATCGGGTGATCACAGTCAGTCGCTTTGCGATTCGTTATATGCCTGCTGTTGCTGTTTTTACCCTTACCTGGCAGATTGCATTAGGTGGTCAGCTGGGACCGGCTGTGGCGACAGGGCTTTTTGCTTGTAGCTTACCTTTGTAGGGATTATGGTGGTTAGGTAAGCCGTTCAGTTACGCCACTACCGTCGGCATTACTAACTTGGTTTTATGAAATTCGTGAAAAATTTAATCAAGCTGGAATTGCCATCACACCCGTCAAAGGAACACCGACTTATCAGGCATTAGCTGAATTGTTAAAACGTGCTTTTAAACAATTAGATCGCTCTTTTATTGATGGTATTTAACATAATTTGAATAGTTATTGGGTTAGCTAGTCAGCAATAAAGATAATAAGCATTATAAAAATAGGTTATTAATGGTTTAAGTTTGAAAAGCCTTTTTAGATCAATAAAAGGTAAGTTATCACTATAAAAAGAAGGGCGGTAATGCGATGATTTAGCAAATTTCCAAGTATAGGAGAACCATAATGGAAATGACTAATGCACAACGCTTAATTCTGTCTAACCAGTATAAAATGCTGACCAAGCTTGATCCGGATAATGCCAAACACTATCAACGCTGTCAAACTATCATTGAAAATGGTTTTGGCCTGCAAATGAAAGAGTTAGAGAAAGATTTTGCTGAGTTGTCAGAAGAAAATTGCCAGACTATCATTGATATTATGGAAATGTATCATGCCTTACAAGTTTCCTGGCAAAATTTGTCGTCTAAAACCGATATTACGGACAGAAAAGTTATCTTTTTAGGCTTTGATGCTGTTACGGAAGCACATTATCTCAATTATGTTCGTTTTTTGATTAATAATGAGGGTCGCTACCGTCATTTTGTCAGTGGTAGTGATGATTTTAATGCTCAGACACCTATGTGGGATAAATATCTAAGAATGTTAAATGTTTGGACATCTTGTCCGCGTCAGTAAACTAGTTGCTGAATAGAGACTTGCATTTTTTGTCACGCTATTGAGAATAAAAAGAGGTTTAACTTAGAGAATAAAGGTTTGAAATGATCAACAAAGAGCGGCTGTTACGAGATAATCGTTTATGTAAAGCAATCATTGGATTA
>NZ_NHNG01000668.1:0-6781 GCF_002287155.1 Arsenophonus sp. ENCA | reverse complement strand
AGGTAACCATCTGGGCAGATACCGGTTTTCAAGGTATAGATAAACAGCATCCTAATACACAAATCCCAAAAAAAGGAACTCGAAAAAGACCTTTATCGCCTGAACAAAAACAAGAAAATAAAATAATCTCGGGCATCCGTATTACAGTTGAACACGCCATCGCGGGTATCAAGCGCCTCGGTTGCATGACCCAAATTTTACGGAATCGTAGACCCTTTATTGATGATACCTTCTTACTCCTTAGCGCAGGTCTTTGGAATTTCCATCTCAGAACAGCGTAAAATTTACTTCAATCACCGAAACACCCTTATTTCACTATTAAGCAACACGCTTAGTGACAGGTCAGCAAAGCCGTAAGGGTTATCAAAGGTAGCGTCTTGCGTCGCCACTACAAATTTGCGTGGGGGCAATAACTCACCCGCGAGTCCCGAATGCTGGGCCTGAAAGCGCAGGCGATTCTCAGTATCAAAGGTAAACCACTCCGGCGGCTTGCCCACCACATCGGTCACCAGTAGATGCCGTCCGTCTTTTGCCCAGGTCAGCTCCGCCGGTTGATAGCCAAAAAAGGCCGCATCCAGCAGCTCGCCGATGATGCGGTTCATATCCCACTGTGCCAGGGTCTGTTCAATAAAACGCACCACCTGGGCAGGCGCTTGTCCCGCCTCCAGTCCGCGCTCCAGGCATTTGACCGCCGATTTACGCCGCCGGATACTGCTGCCGACCAGGGGTTCAGCGCGCAACTGGCGGTAAACGCCAATCGCCTGACCCCGCGCGCGCAATATCGGGTCGGGATTCGGTAAATGGCCAAACAGCTGACCCAGACCCGCGGGACTGCGCGCCCGGGTGGCGATGTCACTGAATAACGCTTTTTTATCGATAATCATCAATATCCCTCCAGCAATGAGGATGCCTGACGTGGGCAACAGGAGTAAGCGCGCACAGGGCCGCCAGGCTTATCCGCGGCATTGAGTGCCAAAAACAGTGCCCAGGCACGGTCAGCATGCCCTGCAG
Source organism: Arsenophonus sp. ENCA (assembly GCF_002287155.1). Taxonomy (NCBI): domain Bacteria; kingdom Pseudomonadati; phylum Pseudomonadota; class Gammaproteobacteria; order Enterobacterales; family Morganellaceae; genus Arsenophonus; species Arsenophonus sp. ENCA. Next base: position 5,770 of record NZ_NHNG01000668.1, on the reverse strand, counting down.
CATCACTGTCGGCGACAAAACGCGGTGCCCCGGTCGGACTCATCACTTTTTTCAGTTTATGCAAATCGGCCCGCAGTGCGCCATCACCCTGTGGCAGTCGCAGACGCCGGTCTTCAAACACTTCTTTACCACGCGTGGCCAGCGTCAACTTGTTGGCCGATGTGAATAACACCCCTTCAACACGGGTGCTGCCATGACGGCGCTTCGCATCTTCCACAGGCTTCTCCCCCATGCCGGTCTGGTCCATGCAGCAGCGCAGCACCCGGTAGTGGGCAAAGACCGTATCGAGCAGTGCATCCTGCTCGGCAAAGGGGGCGCGTTTGCGGGTAATGATGTCGCGCGTCCAATACACATCGCCGACCTGTTCAATCACCCAAATCACAAACAGGTCATGGCGCAGACCGATATCGACCCCGACAAAACAGGGGCCACCCTGATAGTGCTCAGGCTTGCCCGCCTGCGGGTGTTCAACGCCATCAATCAGGTCATAGGAGAGCCAGGCAGAGGCTTCATCCAGCCATTGCAGTTCAAACTCCTGCGCCCAGGCATCGTCATCATTGAGTGCCTGTTTGAGGGCAGTAACATCGCGGGGCAGGCCGTCTTTCACTGCCTGGTGAATATCGACCACATGACGCGACCAGACCGTATCGAGCGACGGGTCGGTCATCAGCTCATAAAACTTGTTGCCCTCGCCATTAGGGGTAGAGGTCACGCGCAGCTTGTAGCCGTTCGATATCACCGGAAACAGCGCCGACCAGATTTTGCGGCTGTCGGCATGAAAGGCAAATTCATCGAGAAATACATTGGCCGCAAAGCCACGCGCCGTATCGGGGTTGGCGGGGAGTGCGGTAATGCGTGAGCCGCCGGGCAGCACCGCCTCTAGCATCGTGTAACGTTCGTTGCCCGGGCCTTTGACGCTGCCTTCGATTTCACGGATAGCCAGACCGTACGCCTGACAATGCTTTTTCACCCCTTCTTCCATTGCCTCTTTGGCCTGGCGCTCGCCGCGCGATAAAATCACCCAACGCGCCGACCCGCCGAGGGCTTCCAGCGCAAAACAGTCATCGACAATTTCCAGTGTGGTGGTAAAGGTCTTGCCGGTCTGGCGGGCAAAGCAACCAATCTTGAACCGCGCGGTATCCAGCAGCCAGCGGTTCTGATACGGGTAGAGTAAGCCGTTTTTGCTCATGTGATAATCCCGTAAATTTCTTCGCGCACCCGCTTTAGGGTCTCCAGACTGACATGTCCCTTACCTTGTTGCGTCGCCTCCAGCTCCAGCGCATCGAGGCGCGCCGCGATTTTTTCCCGCACTTCGGTCTGGTAACGTTTGAGACTGACCGACGAGTGGGTCAAGGTAGCAATGCTTTTACCGACCTTGGCCAGTAGCGAGGCACGCTCTGCGGGGAGCATATCCTCATCACTGGCCTCGCGCACATCAATCAGCGCGGTCAGGATATCGGCCTGAATGGTAGCGATAATCGCCTCCGAGCGTTTGTCCTGGTCATCTTCCGCCCCTTCGGTAATGATACGCGCCATCTCGGTAGCTTCACGGATAGCAGCAAAGCGGCGTTGTACCTTCTGACCGTAACGGGAAATTTGTGCCCGACCGATGCGATAACCCTTCTCATGCAGCAAGGCTTCCAGTTCCCTGTAGCCACTAAAATTACGCTCGGTCAGTGCCCGGTCGAGCCATTCACGCACTGAGGATGGCAGAGTTTCTACCTTGCTTCTCTGGGCCATGTTTATTCCCTCCAGTACTTCGCCGGGCGGGCAATGCCGGGGATATCGTCGGTGACGTATTCCACCAGATTGACCCCTTCCGGCGTCAGCGTGGCGGTCCATGAACGTGCGGGCGGTCGGGTCAGGCGAACCAGACTTAAGCCCTCAAGGAACAGCAACTCTTTTTGCAGCTCCAGCATGGTCATATCCGGGTAGAGCGAATGGCCCACATCCCACAGTAGCCGGTCATTGGCCGGATACGGCCTTGCCTTGTTGACCACCTGCAGTAACACCCAGCGCAACCCTTCTCGGCGCGCCTGTTCGGTCTCTATCATCCTTATCCTCCTGCCACCTTATATCTTGATCATTGGCTTTCAAAGGTGAATGATCCCCAACTGATCATTGGGATGTTACCGGTGAGTTTGTACGCCGCCTTAAGCTTAGAGCTTGTGCCTCAGATTAAACCCTGGTGATATATTCATCATCGTCTTCAAGACTGAACGGTATCTTGTGCTAAGAGCACGTATTTATAAGGAAGGTTAGGACGATATATTTAATTATCTGTTTTTGATGGGAGAATCTACCATGATCAAAACCTCAGTGGGTATTGAGGTTGCTAAATTAAAATTCGATGTTGCAGTATGGGTTGAGAGAAAAAAATACAAAACAAAGGTGTTTCCAAATACTTCATCTGGATTTGCCCAGTTGCTAAAGTGGTTGTCTGTTTACGGAGATTGTCATATTTGTCTCGAAGCGACAGGGGTTTATAGTTTTCCATTGGCTACGTTTCTGGTTGATAATGGCATTGATGTTAGCATAGAAAACCCATCACGTATTCATGCATTTGGTGAAAGTGAACTGAGTCGGAATAAAACGGATAAAGGAGATGCAAAAATGATAGCGCGCTATTGCGCCCTGCATACGCCAAGTCTCTGGACTCCTCCTTCATTGAGTGAACGTCAATTAACCGCACTGGTGCGCCAGCTAAATAACTTAGAGGAAGTGAAGCGAATGCATGAAAACCGACAGTCCGTGGCTGATGCTATCGTTGAGTCCTCGCTGATGGAAATCATTGATGCACTAAAACAGCAAATGCAGACCACAAAAGAAAAAATAAGAAATCATATTGACAGCGATCCTGATTTAAAGAAAAACAAAGTGTTGCTGGAAAGCATACCTGGAATTGGTGAAATATTGAGTGCGAGTTTACTGGCTTATATCGGTAATATGTCAAAATTTAGCAACAGCAAAGAAGTCGTAGCCTATGCTGGCCTTAACCCAAAACTGCAAGAATCTGGTTTATTTAAAGGACGTAGTCGCCTATCAAAACGAGGTCATCCGGAGCTCAGAAAAGCATTATACATGCCCGCTTTAGCTGCTATTTCCTGTAACCCGATAATAAAAGCACAGTGGCAGCGGCTCGTATCACGCCACAAAGGAGGTAAAGTAGGTATCTGTGCGGCAATGCGAAAATTACTCCAATTAGCTTATGGTGTCTTAAAATCGGGCATACCCTTCGATGAAAATATAGCTCTTGCATCATGATGAACAAGACGGTATCTGACGCAGTTGTATGGTTTCCAGCTTCTGGTAAATCGCGTCAAGCCGTGACTCCACCACCTGCTGATAATGAATAAATTCGTCGCGCCGGACATAACGTTCCGGCACCTCTACTTTGAATTCCAGTACCTCGCGCTCAAGGCGTGAGCCTTTATCGGACGCGTCGCGCATCAAACGTTCCAGTGACGCAAACCGCTCGGCCTGACGCTTTTCGGTCTCCCGGATAAACCAGCGGGCCAACCCCGCGAGAAAGCCTGCCAGCCCAAACAGATAGCTGACCAGTACCCAGAAATCGACTTGTAATGTCATGGTTTTAGTCCTTCGATGTAATTCAGCAATCCATTTACCTGTGCCCGCCAGACCTGGCACTGTTGGCCGTTGTCGATGATATTGGCGAGGACATCGCGCTGGGTGACCGCACTCGGTCGGTGTCGCTCGCCAGGGGTCTCAGCTGACCGGGTCGTGTTGCCAGTGCCGCCGGCAGCGGTGGCAATGCCTGAACCGTTAACGTCTGACAGCCCGAGGGCGGCGTTGTAGTGCTGCACGAAGCCACGAGTAAATACGCAGGCCACAGCATGAGCCTGGCCTTTTTCATCCTGCCAATGTGGGGTACGTCATCTATCCGCCTAGTTAAGTGTTGGGTTTTGTCACGAAGCTGTGCAATGCGATTCAGGTAGTGCTGTTCGGCCTGATTCGCTGCCTTTACCTGATGGGTAAAACGCTGTTGTAGCGCTTGCAGGCTTTGCGCGGCCTGCTCGGCGCGCTGTTTTTCCTGTTGGGCAAACGCCTCGCGCAGCTGAATGATTGTCGCCGCGCAACGTTCGGTTGAGCTAGCTGCGCCTTGCTTGTAGCCGTGCCACCAGATGCCCGACAGCAGGGCCATCACCAGCACCCCGCCGAGGGTTTTCAGGCTGACTGTACTAAACACAGCTTGCCCCTCCCCAGGTCAGGTAACGCGGTGCCAGGCTTTTTAAAATGCGGCGGGGATAATGGCGATTCTCGCGCCAGGCACTTGCGCCACGTCCGGCATTCACCCGTTCAATGCTGTCAAACCAGCGACCACCATCGAACCCCTGCTGTTTCGCCAGGCGGCGGTCACGCTGCACCCAGCCCAGGCCACCGTTGTAGGCCGAGAGCGTCATCGCCATACGTTCACAGTGATTCACCGCCGACAACCGTTGCCATAGCCAGTTATCGAAACTCACCACCGCCCGCAGGCTCCAGCCGGGATTGAGCGGCGCTTTGGCTGCCAGTGCCGGCATTACCTCCCCAATCCATGCCGTGGTCGCAGGCATAAACTGCCCCAGCCCCTGCGCCCCGATGCGATTGGTAATATCCGGCTGCCAGCCACTTTCGTGCTCAATCTGGGCGGCAAAATCCGCCACCGGGGCATTAAGGCCCCACACCAGCCCGGCATTGCGTATCAGGTCAGCCCGATATGCTAGCGCCGCTTGTGGGGGACGCGCCGCATCGGCATCAAGCGCGCCACCAAGGAGCACTATCAGCAAAAGGAATAACAGCCATCTGGGGTCGCCCTGTGGGTGTTGATAGCGGTTCATGGTCATAACCCCATTGCCACACTCAGACACACTGCCGCCACAATCAGCGCCCGACGCAGCTGCGCGGCGGCAAAGACCTGATGACAACCGCCACGTACTGGATGTCTGCCTTGTGCCACCTCAGGGTGGTCATGGTGCAGGTATTGTCCGGGGCGGGCTTTGGGGAACAGCGAACGGTCAAGCCAGTAACCCACTACCGCCGCCAAGGTAATCAAGGCAAGCTTATAGAGCACTACCGGCAATTGTTGCGGCGAGACCAGGCCAATCACCAGCAACAGACCGGCAGCCGTGAGCAACCAGCCGCCCAGGCGCGGGGTTTTAAAGGAGGGCAAGGTCAATTTTTTTCGGATTTTCATCATTGTCTCCCTAACTATCAGACAGACAGTGTGACAAGGTAGGGCGCTAAACGCTTTTAAAGTCCTTTAAAAGGCTTGGTAAAATGTAAAAAGCAAGATAGCAGACATTCAACAGTAAAACGAAGGAGATGAATATGAGTTGGCATGAACGCGAAGAGGGTACCTGGTTTTTCACGAAACGCAAAGATGAAACATTTTATGATGCGTTTCAGCGATGCACAAATAACGACATATACATCGCCGATGAATCTGATTGGGCGGCGTTGCTAGTGATAGCAGCAGATCTTATTGCGGCGAAACTGAATCCTGGAGGTAAGTCAGGGCCTCTCGGTACCAGCTTTCAAGTAGAGAGGCTGTCGCAAAAGCTCATGTTATCGATTAAAATTTGCTTTATTCGTTTTAAACGCAGATCTTTTATGACCGTATTTACTCGCAAACTGGAATCGCCTTCTCACACCAAACGTAAGTTTGTCAAAGCGCAAAATCTACCTATCTTGGAGGGTTCTGTTTCCCTTTGCGATTATCTCAAGCAAATTGGTGAACGTAGGGCATTTATTGTCACAGAGATTTTGGATG
>NZ_NHNG01000022.1:0-1548 GCF_002287155.1 Arsenophonus sp. ENCA | reverse complement strand
TACAGGTTTCGATCTTGACCAGCGGGTCACCCAACTTGTCGATCGTCTGTTGGTGATACTGGTTTGCAAAGAGGTCATTCTTAATGGCGCTGCGTTTCTTCATGGTGGTTAGCTCAGTAGACCAGCTTCCGATAACTTTATCAGCAAAATCAAACTCGGCTTAGGTTTTTCGAGGTGCCCTATAGCCATTGAGTTACTTTTTTTTCTCCATGGCGCAAAACTTTCACGCCAGGCTATTTTTGCTGGTATCGGTCATTGGCGATTACATCTGTTAATTTTTTTCAGTACCTTTATTTTGTTTCCAATTATTGGTTTAGCATTAAAGCCGTTAGTACCTGAGTGGATGTCACCGACTGTTTATATCGGATTTCTTTACCTTTGCGCCTTACCTGCGACAGTACAGTCTGCGATTGCGTTTACTTCTGTTGCCGGCGGCAATATTGCCGCTGCCATTTGTAGCGCATCAGCTTCCAGTTTGTTAGGGGTGTTTTTGTCGCCAATATTAGTCAGTTTCTTAATAGATATTGATAATCATCAACAGATTGAGCTGTTGTCAAATATTGATGCTATTTTATTGCAAATTATGCTGCCATTTATATTAGGTCATTTACTTAGGCCGTTACTGGTACAATGGATTAATCGCTATCGAAAATTAATTACTATTTCTGATCGTTCATCTATTTTATTAGTGGTTTATGTCGCTTTTAGTGAGGCGGTTATTGAAGGGATATGGTATAAAGTTGATGGCTGGTCGCTATTAATGATTGCGATTGTTAGCGGTTTTTTACTTGCTATAGTGATTTTATTTAATATTTGCACCGCCCGTTATTTTGGTTTTAGTAAAGCCGATGAGATCACAATAGTATTTTGTGGCTCTAAAAAGAGTTTAGTTAATGGTGTCCCTATGGCTAATATACTTTTCCCTGCCCATCTGGTTGGTATTATTTTACTGCCAGTAATGATTTTCCATCAAATTCAATTAATGGTATGTGCGCTATTGGCGCAACGCTATGCTAAAAAAAGTCGTTAATATGAAAATTATTCAGCTTATTTAATTGATGATACATAGCCATTTAATTTAACTCTTTCATTTTGTGTCTTTTCTTCACATTGCATTTTCTTAACTTGTAGTAGTTTTTGGCTCAATAGAAAGGGGCAAATAGGTAAAGACAAGCTTTCTGTTGAATGTAAATTTTTTGGCGATCCTTGTAGGGCGACACTTTCTATTGTGGAATTATATTCCAGATTAAGTCGTGAAGTGAGATGATAATGATGATAATTCTTTATTTGAATTGAACTATCAAGATTTAGACGTAACATGAGTTGGTGATAAAATTTAACCTTACTTGATGCGTATTACCATGAAGAAGATCACTTATTAACATCGATGGAGATCGCTTTGTGTCATTATCACAGAACCATTTTTTAAATTAACTTCACTGATCTCCATCAGTCAATAGCGTTTGTATTTTTCGCATTGATTCTCCTTTTAGCTCTAATTTGATGCTGCCATGAACCAGCCGATCTAAGATTGCATCTGCATGGGTT
>NZ_NHNG01000375.1:0-1551 GCF_002287155.1 Arsenophonus sp. ENCA | reverse complement strand
GGGAGACAAAAATAGAACAACTTTCAGGTGGAGAGCGGCGTCGGGTAGCTATTTGTCGTTTACTGCTGGAAAAACCCGATATGCTATTACTTGATGAACCAACTAACCATTTGGATGCAGAATCCGTTGCCTGGTTAGAACGGTTTTTACATGATTACGAAGGCACTGTTGTTGCTATCACTCACGATCGCTACTTCTTAGATAACGTCGCGGGTTGGATCCTGGAACTTGATCGCGGAGAGGGTATTCCATGGGAAGGTAATTATTCCTCTTGGTTAGAACAAAAAGAGACTCGCTTAGCACAAGATGCTTCCAGCGAAGCTGCTCGCCGCAAATCGATCGAAAAAGAACTTGAATGGATCCGACAAAATCCTAAAGGCCGGCAAGCAAAAGGAAAAGCCCGTTTAGCCCGTTTTGAAGAGTTAAACAGTGTTGACTATCAAAAACGTAATGAAACCAGCGAGCTCTTCATTCCGCCAGGGCCTCGTCTAGGAGACAAAGTTTTAACGGTTGAAAATCTCAGTAAATCCTATGGTGATCGGGTTTTAATTGATAACCTTAGTTTCTCGATCCCTAAAGGGGCTATCGTGGGTATTATCGGCCCAAATGGCGCGGGAAAATCAACCCTTTTTCGCATGATTTCAGGTCAAGAACGGCCTGACTCTGGCACTATAACCTTAGGTGAAACCGTCAAAGTTGCTTCAGTTGAACAATTTCGTGACACCATGGACAATAATAAAACCGTGTGGGAAGAGGTTTCCGGCGGACAAGATATTATGCGTATCGGTAATTTCGAAATTCCAAGTAGAGCTTACGTCGGACGCTTTAATTTCAAAGGAGTTGATCAGGGTAAGCGAGTTGGAGAACTCTCTGGTGGTGAACGTGGCCGTTTACACTTGGCAAAACTACTTCAGGTTGGTGGTAATATGCTCCTACTGGATGAGCCAACTAACGATTTGGATGTCGAAACATTACGCGCGTTAGAAAACGCATTACTGGAATTTCCTGGCAGTGCATTAGTTATTTCCCACGATCGCTGGTTTCTTGACCGTATTGCCACTCATATTATTGATTATCAAGATGAAGGAAAAATCACATTCTTTGAAGGTAATTTTAGTGAATATGAAGATTATAAAAAACGGACATTGGGCGCTGATGCGCTAGAACCTCATCGCATCAAATATAAAAAGATGAGCAAATAAATAAGCCAAATAAAATAAGGCTCGCTAAAGCGAGCCTTACCATTTAAAAATTCGGAGATTTTTCATCCATCATAAGCAGTTGCTGAACCAACTCAATACAGCGTAAAAAACGCTCATCATAATTAGGCGAATCAACCACCACAAATTCCACTTGATTTTCAATCAGTAGTTCAATCAATAAATTTTGAAATGCTATACGTTCCTCATCACTAGCCAAACTACAAACTAGTTGCTGAATAGAGACTTGCATTTTTTGTCACGCTATTGAGAATAAAAAGAGGTTTAACTTAGAGAATAAAGGTTTGAAATGATCAACAAAGAGCGGCTGTTACGAGATAATCGTTTATGT
>NZ_NHNG01000270.1:0-1551 GCF_002287155.1 Arsenophonus sp. ENCA | reverse complement strand
AGGTAACCATCTGGGCAGATACCGGTTTTCAAGGTATAGATAAACAGCATCCTAATACACAAATCCCAAAAAAAGGAACTCGAAAAAGACCTTTATCGCCTGAACAAAAACAAGAAAATAAAATAATCTCGGGCATCCGTATTACAGTTGAACACGCCATCGCGGGTATCAAGCGCCTCGGTTGCATGACCCAAATTTTACGGAATCGTAGACCCTTTATTGATGATACCTTCTTACTCCTTAGCGCAGGTCTTTGGAATTTCCATCTCAGAACAGCGTAAAATTTACTTCAATCACCGAAACACCCTTATTTCACTATTAAGCAACACGCTTAATGCATCAACACAGCCGTTCAACATCTCAAGCCCGATACCTTCACCACTCATGATTTTTCCATTAACGGGTGGAAAAGCAGAGAAGACAGAATTGTCTTGTATGTTTTTGATGGCAGAATCAACCGCCTCCTCTTCTGTGCAATTATCAACCAACCCTTCAAGGGCGACATTTGTCACGCTTTTTTCCACTTCTCCCACGTTTTCCACAGGGATAACGACAGATTCAGTGGATAACTCTGTTGATTGCGTTAATAACTGATTATCTTTTCCACACTCAAAAAGATGAATCGCTATTTCCTTGATTTCACCGATTGAAATTGCTTTGTCACTCGCTGAAATTTTTGAGGTTACCTTGTCACGTAGTTCTGTATATTGCTCAAAAAGCTCTGGCTCATCTTCTGGATTAGCTAACAAATCATCTGCATCTCGTATTTCGCCTTCGTCGTATTCTTCCTGAATCCCAAAAATCGTTAGCAAAGCGCAAAACTGGTCTATTTCCTGCTCTTTGGTAATGTCCGTCTGTTTTTCGGTATTAGCTAGATACTCCTCAACGCTAATTTCTTCCAATCGAGGCGATTTGTAAAAACAGCAATTAGCACCGTCAGTTTCAAAGATATGTTGAGAAGCCAATTTCTTGGCAGCAATTTTCGTTTCAGATTCGATATATATATGCGAGGTTGTTTTTCCGTTTTCGTGGTCAACGGTTGTAATAATCGTTGCTTTGAAGTATTTCATTATTTCGCCCCCTCAATGCGGTTACTCGCCTGTTGTTCTAATGTCCGTAGTATTAATCCTCTGGCTTTGGGTATCGCTTGCTCTCTCTGGTTATCAGAACAATGGCAACAAGCAGCCGAACACGCTTTCATCATTGAAGGATGGTAAAAAAGCGCCCTGAATTGTTTACGGTTAATTTTTTCAACAAACTCAATACAGGCTTCTTCAGGAAAAACACAGGGGCGGTTATCCAATCTGGCACACCAAAAGAAGCTCACGAGGGCTAATGAGAGTTTGCCACAGTGACAACAGCACGAGTTTCGCACACAACTAATTTGGGGCTTTGTTGAATAAATCGAACTTTTAGGTGATTGGGGGGATCTGATCGCTACAGTCGTTTCATCATCGGGTCCCTATGGCAAAGCAAAAGTTTAAAATCACCAACTGGCCTGCATACAACAAAGCACTCAGGCAGCGCGGGTCTCTCACGGTATGGCTTGAT
>NZ_NHNG01000749.1:0-1555 GCF_002287155.1 Arsenophonus sp. ENCA | reverse complement strand
TTGTGAAATACGAAAAGGCCGCTAAAGCGGCCTACATTTACACATTTACATAATAACAATATGATAGTAAAAGATTTTATATATTATATAGCCTTGCAAATGATACCCTTTTTGTATGCGCTTAGTCGGAGATTAGCATTGCGAAGACCATTTTACGAATTTGGCGTTATAGACAGATTCATCGTCGCTGACGAACGTGGCTTCTCCCGCTTTTGGGCTGTCTTTCAATATTCCCAGTAGCTCAGCCTGCACCAGCCGCCCATCAAACTCTTTGCCTTTTTCATCGAACGCTTTGTAGCAAGCGACATCACCGGTTAATTCAATTGGCTGATCAATTACACTATATACAACAACATTAAACGTTTTTTCATACTTCGGCTACCCTTCAACCACCACCGTACCTTCTGAGGAGGGAATAGCTTGGATGATCAGTTTATTATGTAAATCTTTTGCTGCTATGGAAGAAAATGAGAGTAGAACAAGGGAAGAAAGAAGAACCTTACATACCGTTTTCATTGACAACCTCCTTTATGAACAATTAGTCATTTATTCAGCAGCCAGATTATGGGGTAAATAAGATTAAAACAAGCGAAGAAAGAAGAACTGTAGCTACGTTTTTCATTAGCTACCTTCTTTATGAACAACTAGTCATTTATTTGGCAACCAGATTTTAGGTAAAACTTAAACCCTGTTTTAATGGATATTATTTAATGCTTACTGCGCAGTTATAATTTTTTTACCTAATTTTCGGCAATTTGTATCCATATTGGTAATCACGGTGGTGAACGTCAAATTATTGTAACCTTGCAAGGTCGATTAGATAGTATGAATAAAAAACCGATAGTTTAAATAGGACATAATTTAAACTATCGGATTCCTCAATAATTTGGGGACATTCAAAGAAAAGCAGTGGCATAAGTTAAGACTATTTATTATTCATAAAGTTCTTAAAGAAGAAAAAAAAGCATTTTTTGATCAAAAAATGCTTTTGTGATTTGTGCCTGAAACTTAACATATAAAATTAAAATAGAAAATAATTTTAATAAAATCAGTTAATTAAGAAAGAAGATGTTTTTTTGCGTAGGTTTCAAAGTCTGTACAACCACCGATATGCTGCTCATCAATAAAAATTTGCGGAACAGTCTCAACAGGTTTATCCGCTTTTTTAGCTAAATCAGCTTTACTGATCCCCTCCGCTTGTATGTCAACATAATTATAATCAAAATCATCACGTTCATGTTTTAATTTTTCTGCTAATTCTTTTGCGCGGACGCAATAGGGGCAATCAGAACGACCAAAAATGACAGTAAACATCATATCTCCTTCAACTAAATTTTATTTATTATCTACAGTTCAATTACTATGCCTATAGTTAGCATCAAAAAAAAGCACAATTTATTTTTATTGCTATTTGAAATGTTAACAATTGGGCACCTCGAAAAACCTAAGCCGAGTTTGATTTTGCTGATAAAGTTATCGGAAGCTGGTCTACTGAGCTAACCACCATGAAGAAACGCAGCGCCATTAAGAATGACCTCTTTGCAAACCAGTATCA
>NZ_NHNG01000201.1:0-6823 GCF_002287155.1 Arsenophonus sp. ENCA | reverse complement strand
CTTTTTTTGTCTATAGAAGGTTCAACTAATCGCCATAGGTCTTTAGGGCGGAAACATCTACTTTTTAACCATCGGCTAACCGTGTCATGAGATAAAGGCGATGGGCTGACTTCTGATAACGCCAAACTAGAGTATCTTACACTGCTTACTTGCAAGAATATTTTATAGATATCTTTAATGCATGGATAACCGGACAAAATATGAACATCCTGATTTTTTCTTGTTTTTAAATTTATACTTCTTTTTTAGAGACTGCGAAACTCGTGATTTGTTGAAATGTCAAACGAAAACCGTACAAAATAATCCCGGTTCTTAATAAATAATGTTTAGCGAATTTGATCCCTTCATCACAAACGGGTTTTACGGCAAAATAAACGGTGTTTCCAATCACAATGCCCAATAAAATCGCCAAGCTTAGAGCACTTAGTCCAATATTGGCAAACCATTCGTTATTACCAAGATAAACGGCAATAGTAGTTACAAAACCCGTTAATAGTAAGCTAGGGATAAATTTAAAATTTTTATGCTTAATAGGTGTTGCCATAACTGTTTTAACCATAGGTTTATGCAATATGCATTATCTCATTCTGTTGTAAGCATATATCATTAGCATCTATCTTTAAAATGGATTATTTTTGTATTATCTATTAATAAAAGTGGTAAGTTAATAGTTGGCTAGATTATTATGATAGCTTGATTTATGTGATTAATTAATAAAGTGAGCATTGTTATGCGAATAACCCTTAGACAACTTGAAGTTTTTATTGAAATTTTACAATGTGGCTCAACAACACAGGCTGCTCAATCATTGTCATTATCCCAATCAGCTGTAAGTGCTGCTTTAACAGATTTGGAGTCCCAACTTGAGGTGCAGTTATTTGATAGAGTTGGTAAACGTTTAGTTACTAATGAATATGGTCGGCTATTATATCCAAAAGTATTCGCGTTACTTGAACAGGCGACAGAAGTTGAAAAGATTTAAAAAAAGGCTTAGGTGCCGTAAAATTAGCAGCAAGTACGACAATTGGTAACTATATATTGCCAGGGAAATTGATACATTATCGTCATAATAATCCGACTATTCCTTTTGAATTATTAATAAATAATACTACGGAAGTGATTAAAGCGGTACAAGAATTCAGGGTTGACTTAGGATTAATTGAAGGTAGCTGTTATGAATCAGAATTGATCACTATACCATGGAAAAAAGATCAGCTGGTGGTATTTTGTGCGCCAAATAACCCACTGGCAGGCCGTCAATTAAAGCAACATGAGCTAGAAAATGTGGGCTGGATTTTGCGTGAAAGCGGTTCAGGAACCCGCAATATTGTTGATCAACTGTTATTAAGTAAACTAACTCAGTGCAATATTTTAATTGAATTTAATAATTCTGAAGCCATTAAGCATGCAGTTATGAATAGCATGGGAATAAGCTGTTTATCTTCACTCACGATTGAAGAGCAATTAAAAAATGGCTCATTGGTTGCGTTAAATATCGATAAACTCGAACTTTCACGTACATTATATTTAATTCATCATCAAAATAAGCATTTATCTAAGGCGTTATTACTTTTATTAGAATATTGTCAGTGAAGTTTTAATATCAAGATCCTGCGCAATACTAATAATTTTTAGTCAATTATGAAGGTATCTTATAACTGAGAATAGATGCTTATTTATAGTAACACTGTCTGTTACAATCACTGACGCTAAGATCCACGTTGAATAAAAGGTCATTAATGTCAGAACAATCAACACATACATCACAGGGCGCTACAACAAAATTGCGCCGAGAACTAAAAGCACGTCATTTGACGATGATAGCTATTGGCGGCTCTATTGGTACCGGATTATTTGTTGCTTCCGGCGCAACGGTAGCGCAAGCCGGGCCAGGTGGTGCTTTATTCTCTTATATTATTATTGGTTTAATGGTTTATTTTTTGATGACCAGTTTAGGCGAGCTTGCGGCTTATTTACCCGTTTCTGGCTCTTTTTCTACTTATGGTTCTCGATACGTTGATGAAGGCTTTGGTTTCGCTCTTGGCTGGAATTATTGGTATAACTGGGCGGTCACTATTGCTGTTGACTTAGTTGCAGCGCAATTAGTGATGGGATACTGGTTTCCTGAGATTGATGGCTGGATTTGGAGTGCGATTTTTCTGTTTATCATTTTTATGCTTAATTATATTTCTGTCAAAGGATTTGGCGAGGCAGAGTATTGGTTTTCTTTAATTAAAGTCATTACCGTCATTGTTTTTATTGTGGTTGGCATATTAATGATTATTGGCATTTTTCGTGTAGCAGGAAATGCTGGCTGGCATAACTGGCAGATTGGTGAAGCGGCTTTTGTGGGAGGCTTTTCGGCAATGATTGGGGTTGCTATGATCGTCGGTTTTTCTTTTCAGGGTACGGAATTAATTGGTATTGCTGCTGCGGAATCTAAAGATCCAGGTAAAAATATTCCTAAAGCGGTGCGCCAAGTATTTTGGCGGATTTTGTTATTCTATGTTTTTGCTATATTGGTGATCAGTTTAATTATCCCATATACGGATCCACGCTTGCTGCGTAATGAGGTGGCTGATATTAGTGTTAGTCCTTTTACCTTGGTTTTTGAAAACGCCGGATTATTATCCGCGGCTGCCGTCATGAACGCGGTTATTTTAACGGCAGTATTATCCGCTGGCAATTCAGGGATGTATGCTTCTACCCGAATGCTATTTACCTTAGCTAAAGAAGGAAAAGCACCAAAAATCTTTTCACGCTTATCACCGGGTGGGGTTCCTCGCTATGCCTTGATTGCAACTACCGTTGTAGCAGCACTCTGTTTTTTAAGTTCAATGTTTGGCAACCAGGTTGTTTACTTATGGTTACTGAATACTTCAGGTATGATCGGATTTATTGCCTGGTTAGGGATTGCTATTAGCCATTATCGTTTTCGTAAAGGTTATATGTTGCAAGGCTATGATTTAAATAAGTTACCCTATCGCTCAGGCTTTTTCCCTATTGGCCCTATTTTTGCTTTTGTTCTCTGTTTAGTCATTACATTAGGCCAAAATTATCAGGCATTTTTAGCGGACAAGATTGACTGGTATGGTGTTATTGCCACCTATATTGGTATCCCTTTATTCCTAGTCATATGGTTTGGTTATAAACTCGTCAAGAAAACCCATTTTGTTCATTATCGGCAGATGGACTTTCCTGAATATGATGAAAATTTAAACAAATAATTGTCAAAAATCCTATCAATTTTTTATTCAGGCACACGCATTTTATGGGTGTGCCGAGCGTTATTTTTTTACTTAGCTCAAAGAATAAATAAAAAAAAGTAACGTTAGCAATAATCATATTGATAATAATTATTATTTGCTTTATTGTTACGCGCAAATCGGATCAGTTGAATGGAGGGGCAATCAAGTGAAGTTTGCGTGTAGTTTTGTCACCAAGGGCGTTAATGGTTGTTTATTAGCGGGTGTAACGTTAATGACATCGTTTGCCGCATGGTCAGTGAAGGTTACTGATGTAGCGGGTCGCACTGTTCAGATACCGGAGAAGGTAAATCGCATTCTGTTGGGAGAAGGACGCTTATTTCATGCGATTGCTTTACTGGAAGGAAATAAACCTTTAGCGCGCATTGTTGGCTGGCAAGGTGATTTTCGTAAACTTGATCCACAATCATATGCGGTTTACAAAGCCAAGTTTCCAGAAATTGACAAAATTCCTTTAATTGGTAATACCAGTGCTGAAAGTGTTAGTGCGGAAAAAGTAGTAACCTTAAATCCTGATATCGCTATTTTTGGCTTATCCGGGCACAGCCCAGGCAAAAATAGTGAATTGGTCATGCAACTCGATAAGGCTGGTGTGCCAGTTATTTTTGTTGATTTTCGTAGTGAGCCACTAAAAAATACTTTACCGAGTATTCACTTATTAGGTAAGGCTTTGCATCGGGAGCAACAGGCTGAAAAATACGCCAATTTCTATGAAAAAAATCTTAAGTTAGTAACGGATATTACCAATAAAATTGCTAACGATAAAAAACCCACTGTTTTTATTGAATTAAGAGCGGGCTCGTCCGAAGACTGCTGTGGTACGGCTGGAAACGGTAATATGGGCAATTTTATTGATTTAGCCGGTGGGATAAATATTGCTAAAAATGCGTTACCCGGACCATTAGGGATGATGAACCTTGAGAAGGTCATTGCTGATGATCCTGCAATTTATATTGCCAGTGGAACCAAGATGCCTGGCAGCAAAGAGCTAGGAGTACAATTAGGTGCTTTATCGTCAGAGCAAGCAGCCATAACCAGTTTAAGCAAAATAACTGAGCGTAAAGGTATCAATACCCTTACAGCCGTTAGAGATGGTCGCAGTTATGCTATTTGGCATAATTATTATAATTCGCCCTATAACGTTATCGTGACACAAGTTTTTGCTAAATGGTTCTATCCAGATAAATTTGCCGATTTGGATCCGCAAACTACGATGAGAGAGTTATATAGTCAATTTTTAGCGATAGAGCCAACGGGCGTCTACTGGGTTAGCCAAGACTTATTAAAAAGCAGGTAATTATTTTCAATGAGTATGACAACTGAACCTATGTCAGCTATTAAGCAGCAAGCTAATCATGATGGCATAAATATTAAGGCTCATTATCAATATATATTGAAACGCCGTATTATATTGATGATGGCAATCATTATGTTAATTGTGCTGTCATTAGTGATTGATTTTACCTTGGGGCCATCAGGTCTTTCATTAGCCAAGTTATGGCAAACATTGGTCTCACCAGCGAGTGTTGATATTGGTACTCAGGTGATTGTTTGGGATATTCGCTTACCCTATGCATTAATGGCTGTCACTGTTGGTATGTCACTTGGACTGGCGGGTGCTGAAATGCAGACCATCTTAAATAATCCGCTAGCCAGTCCTTTCACATTAGGTGTTTCTAGTGCCGCGTCTTTTGGCGCCGCATTAGCGATCGTTTCTGGCATTGGCATTGCTGGGATCCCTGAACAATGGTTTATTTCGGTTAATGCTTTTATTTTTGCTTTACTAGCGGTCTTAATGCTAGATGCGATCACCCGTTGGACCCGCATTGCAACTTCCGGCGTGGTACTATTTGGTATTGCATTAGTATTTACCTTTAATGCATTAGTTTCGATGATGCAATTTATTGCCACGGAAGATACCTTACAGGGACTAGTCTTCTGGACGATGGGCAGTTTGGCAAAGGCAACTTGGACTAAGCTGGCAATGATGGCCGCCATTTTTGCGGTCATTTTTCCCATTTCCATCATGAGTGCCTGGAAGTTAACTGCACTACGTTTAGGTGAAGATCGTGCAATCAGTTTTGGTATTGATGTCCGTCGGTTGCGTTTGGCGACATTATTAAGAATTAGTATGTTGGCGGCTTTATCCGTTGCTTTTGTCGGTCCTATTGCTTTTATTGGTTTAGTCGCTCCCCACATTGCTCGCATGATGTTTGGCGAAGATCATCGATTTTATTTACCGGCCAGTGCCTTAATTGGTGCTTTAGTGTTATCGCTAGCTTCGATTGCATCAAAGAACATTATTCCAGGCGTCATTATACCTGTTGGTATTGTCACTTCTTTGGTTGGCGTTCCCTTTTTCTTAAGTATGATCTTGCGACATAGAGGTAATATTTAATGATAAAAGGATTACGAATAAATCAATTTAATGCAGGTTATCCTAAATGTCCGGTGATCCAAAATTTATCCACCAATATTTTACCAACTGGGAAAATTACCGTTTTACTTGGGCCAAATGGTAGTGGTAAATCTACGTTATTGCGTTCTTTAGCTGGATTAAATAGCGCTGCTGGCCAGTTATGGTTGAATGGGCAGGATTTAATGGCGATGAATTTTGCTCAACGTGCCAAACAAGTGGTTTATTTACCTCAATCATTACCAAGTGGTGTTCATTTACATGTGCTGGAATCGATTATTGTTGCCCAACGTGCTGCCGGCGGAAATTGCGATCAAATTTGCCAATTAGAGGTTATGAAACTACTACGGCAATTAGGCATAGAGCATCTGGCACTGTGTTATTTAGATCAGTTGTCAGGTGGACAAAAGCAGCTAGTGGGTTTGGCACAATCACTTATTCGGCAACCAAAGCTATTGTTACTCGATGAACCATTAAGTGCACTGGATTTAAATTATCAATTTCATGTTATGGATTTAATTGCTAAAGAAACTAAGCGCAGAGATATTATTACTATCGTTGTTGTGCACGATATTAATATTGCCTTAAGACACGGTGAACACATATTAATGTTAAAAGAAGGTCGTTTGGTTGCAGAAGGTGCGGCTCGAGAGGTTATTACACCTGAAAATTTGGCTGATGTTTATGGTGTAGTTGGACGCATTGAACACTGTTCGCAAGGGGTTCCTCAAGTATTAATCGATGGATTAGTCGCTAATTTATTCTAATTAAAAATATCAAATTAATTAGGCTGTGCTTTTCGAGTGAAATAAAAAATTAATAAAAAGACAGGGAAATTAATTTCACTGGCATTTGAGTGTATGTCGATTATCTGACTAATAAATAATCCTGGTATTTCTTGGAGAATAGGGCACGAGTTTCGCACAAAACTAATTTGGGTACGCTAATAAAACACGGATGTGCTCAGCAATAGCATTTTTGATTACGTCCCAATTTTGTTGATAAAGGGTTATTTTTTCAGATATACGACGTTTATGTTGTTCAAACCACGCAGAAATAGCGAGAAAAATATGATTTCTTTGCGCTCGGCTCGTGCGAGCCTGACAGCGTTCAATACCACAATTTTGTTTAACTTCTCGAT
>NZ_NHNG01000593.1:0-1570 GCF_002287155.1 Arsenophonus sp. ENCA | reverse complement strand
ACATAAACGTCGTATATCTGAAAAAATAACCCTTTATCAACAAAATTGGGACGTAATCAAAAATGCTATTGCTGAGCACATCCGTGTTTTATTAGCGTACCCAAATTAGTTTTGTGCGAAACTCGTGCACTTTTTTCAGGGTATACAATTGCCCCCCCCCCTCAATCGTGATATTGTCCGGTGAGGTTGCCAACAGTATTGTGGCGGCTTTTTTCTTTGCCATAAGGCTCTCCTTCTATTGTGTTTGATAGTGATATAACGAGACTTAAAAAAACATACAAAAATATTCAAAAAGGACTTTACATTATTTTAAATATGAAAGTATATTTTTTTATGAAAATTTTTACGGAGAGAGAACAATGCACCTCGCAGACGAAAAGCAAATTTTTTATCACTGTGTTTACCAGCATTACCCTTCTGTTACAGCCTGGGCATTGAAGCATGATTTTAAGCCCCATAACGTCAGGATGCTGCTTGCGGGCTCAAGCAAAGGCATACGCGGTGAAGCCTATAAGATAAAGCGGGCCATCCAGCAAACCATACGTACCTCAGAGGCAGCACGACGGTCCATGCATAAATGACAATGAATACATTGCACTGACGGTAACACAATTTCACTGAGAGTAACAGGAATAACAAGATGAGTGAGACCACATTATTACCCGCTAGCTCCCGCGCCCGGCGAGTGTTACGAATTTTAAAGGCACTCAAAGGGTATGGTACCGATGGACTGTCTAATGGGGATTTAGCCCGCTTATTGAAGGAAAACCCCACCAATATCAGTCGCACCCTGCCACTGATGATAGAAGAGGGCATGATTGAAAAACGACCCACAGGGCATTACGCGCTGGGTCAGGAGTTTTTACTGATTGCGATGGCCTATCTGGATGCCTCAGACCGCAGCCAGATGAAGTTGACAGAATTAAAGCAGCGCTGTTTTAGCAGCCGCTAACCTTACCGGAGGAGCGAGTTATGGCCCGACGCGCCTTGCCCGAAAAGATAGATATGACGCCTGAATATCAGGTCGCCCCCGATTTACAGGACAACATGAACACCTTAGCCATTCATCAACGAGACATTATGGAGAAGTACGGCGAGGGCCTGCCTTATGAGCGCGAACGGATTGTTCATGAAGCGCGCTTTTATATGGCGCAAAGTGCTGAAGCGATGCTAGAGGCAGGAAAGCGACTCATCATCCTTAAGGAGAATGAGCCGCATGGGGAATTTATGAATATTGTAACAGGGCAACTCGGCATTAATTACAACACAGCTTCAAAGATGATGAGAGCGTCTGTGAAGTATCTTAACCCTAACCTAACCCGAAAGTTGTCTACGTTTACTGATTTGGGAAAAGCCAAACTCTTTGAACTTATGACCGAGGACGACGAAGAGCTGGCCGAACTAGCCGAAGGCGGCACCATTGCGGGCCTGACCCTCGATGACGTGGACCGCATGTCGGTGCGTGAGCTGCGCGCGGCGATACGCCAATCGCGCCAGAAGTTAAAAGAAAGTGAAAATGACTTAAATACCAGTCGACAAATGGTGGCTGAACGAGAAGAAAAAATCCAAA
>NZ_NHNG01000528.1:0-6825 GCF_002287155.1 Arsenophonus sp. ENCA | reverse complement strand
ACCCATAGCAACTTTACACGATGGAAAACAAATTTGGAGAGAAAAAGATTTAAATCAAATTTAGCCTGACAGATACTGTATAAATAACCGGTAACTGTCAGATCAAGTCTGAGCTACTACAGATTAATTGCATCCATATAATGTCTACGACAGACTGAGATATATTTTTCATTACCACCAATTTCAATCTGTTCTCCCTGATAGACAGCAAGCCCATTATCATCTAATCGCAAAACCCTACTTGCTTTACGACCACAATAACAAATGGTTTTTAGTTCAATAAATTTATCTGACCAAGCTAACAGATAGTGACTGCCAATAAATAACTCACCACGAAAATCTGTTCTTAATCCATAACACAAAACCGGTATGTTGGCATAATCAACAATTTCACAAAGCTGACTAACTTGCTCTTTAGTTAAAAACTGACACTCATCAACAAGCACACAATGAATTTTTTGACAGCTATTTTTTTCTTTTATTAATCTTCCCATATCTGTCTGTTGCGAAAATAAAATTGCATCTGCAACTAAACCAATTCTGGAGGTTACTTTACCTTGAACAAATCGGGTATCAATCTCAGCGGTAAAAATAAGCGTATTCATTCCCCGTTCATTATAATTATATGAAGACTGAAGTAGTGAAGTTGATTTACCAGCATTCATTGCTGAATAATAGAAATAAAGCTGAGCCATTAGCCCTTTCCTCTTACCTATTTAGACAAATATTTTGAAAGTTTACCACATACATTATCAAACATTATTTTTAATTTCATTTGATTATAAATATTGATAACTAACATAACAGATTTTTTAGTAATGTTTATAGTCATGAAAAAGTTCGTATGTTTAAATGTCACGCTCTACAAACAACATCTTTATTTTAACAAAGTATGTGATAAGAAAAGATTATTAATAGCTAACATTCATCAAAAAACTTAGATACCTAGTAGTGATAACTCAACAAAAGCTTAATAAGCAAACTCTTTTACACATATTAAGTTAAAATTTAGTTTATGTTACATACCATAAAGTTGAATAAAAATAAAAAACATCATCTTTACATCTGAATGAAATTCAAATATAAAAGCAGTTCTATCATTTTGGTATAGATTTTTAAGTATCCAGGGTATCTAATATAAGATATATAATATTTTTACAGTGAAAGCTTATATAGCTTTTGCAAAGAAGTTTAAGTTTAAAAAAACAATAAATTTGACCTTATTTTGTAACTTCACTATTGCAGAAAATAAAATAGCATTCTATTATTAGTAGACATCAGCCAACATTCATTTTAATTCGAGACCAGGAAAATGAGCGATTCATTGAAATATTTTAAATCATTAAATAACATTCGTACCTTACGTGCGATAGCAAGAGAAATGCCGTTAGAATCATTACAAGAAATACATGATAAATTTAATACCGTTGTAGATGAACGTCGTGAAGATGAAAATCAAGCGAGAGCACAATTAGAAGCTCATAGTCAAAAAATTGCAAAATATATTAAATTACTTGAAGGAGAAGGACTCAGTCTAGATGATCTAGTTACTGCAAAAACTCCTTCAAAAACATCTAACCGTACTAAGCGCGCAGCGAGACCGGCTAAATTTCAATATAAAGATGAAAATGGTGAAATCAAAACCTGGACCGGTCAAGGTCGCACACCAGCTGTCATCAAAAAGGCACTAGCGAAGGGTAAACATATGGATGATTTTTTAATCTAAATGTCCTTTCTCTACTTTAAAAATACCCTTTATATAAAGGGTATTTTTATTACACATATCATTAACATTTATTACACAATAAATAACCAACCTTAAAGGTCTAATATATATCAAAGCGTAAAACTCTGCTCGCTAAGATAAATACTTAATACATTTACATGCCAGCCACTTTTCACTAATAACTAACCATACCTTTTCCTATAATAAAAAAACCGACATAAAAATGTACAACTTCTATTAATATAAATATTTTGTTATCAGCGATATACCATGTAATGTAAATTTTTGTTGTCTAAACATTTCAAATTATTCCTTCAAGAAATAGTATCGTTGTTTTTTATTGCCATAAAGTCATGCATTCAATGTTCATTATTAGACTTCTCTCTATTTTATTTTGTTAAAGAGGTTGTTAAATTTCATTCTATTCATTATAAAAAAATTTACTATAGAAATAATAAACAGATTACTTTATAAACAAAAAAATAAACGGCTAATCTGATACAAGCTAAATCAATTAAATATAATTACTATACTTTTTTATCATAATTATGATCAGTGTTAACGTAAATATTATTGATAGAAACTCACGCGCCAACACAAAAAATTTTAGCTAGCAACTAAAGTGATATATGATCAGCAAAATCAAATTATTATTATTTGAAATAGTTTGTAATATCTCCATTTAAACAACATCCTTGCCTACTTATATAATTAATAAATCTCATTTTAATTTTACGCATAAATAGAACTTGTTAAAATAAATTTGTAATACAAATAGGCAATTTTCTATAAAAATACCATGCAGATTTTTTTATTGATTTGAATCAAATTTATCGACAATTAGCAATCTAAGATATTTTTTTTACCCACGCGGAAAATTCATCACCTAAAAATTCATGCTGCATACCATATTCAACAAATGCTTTCATGTAACCCAATTTATTACCGCAATCATGGCTTTTACCTTGTAAATGATAGGCTTCAACAGGTTCTCCTTCTATTAACATTTCAATCGCGTCAGTTAACTGGATTTCATCACCTGCCCCCATTGGTGTTTTCTCTAATAAAGGCCAAATTTTCTCTGACAATACATAACGCCCCACGATTGATAAATTAGATGGTGCCAGTTCAATTTTAGGTTTTTCAACAACGCCTTTAATAATTTTGCTTTCACCGGCTTTTAATTCATAATTGTCACAATCTACAACACCATAATTGGATACAGACTCCTTTGGTACCGGCTCAACAAGAATTTGGCTGGCTGATGTTTCATGATAACGCTTCAGCATCGCGGTTAAATTATACTGTTTCAAATCCGAAGAATAATATTGATCAATAATTACATCCGGTAAAACTACAGCAAAAGGCTCATCTCCTACCAATGGTTTTGCACATAAAATGGCATGTCCAAGCCCTTTTGCGATACCTTGTCTCGTTTGCATAATTGTGACATGACTTGGGCATATGGATTGTACATCATTTAATAATTGCCGTTTAACGCGCTTTTCCAAAATTGCTTCCAATTCAAAACTGGTATCAAAATGGTTTTCTATTGAGTTCTTTGAAGAGTGAGTGACTAATATAATTTCATGAATACCAGCAGATATAGATTCATTTACTACATACTGAATAAGTGGTTTATCCGCTAAAGGTAACATTTCTTTAGGTATCGCTTTGGTTGCCGGCAGCATGCGAGTTCCTAATCCGGCGACAGGAATAACAGCTTTGCTAACTTTTTTTTCCGCTTTTTTTAATTTCATTTTTTCTACCAAGTTACCTAAATACAATATACTAATGAAATGTGACAGATAGATTTTCAACAACTTTTGTGGCGAGTATAGCAGTAAAATGTACCAAATAAATAGAAAACTAGAGAAAATTGGCCTAGGTTAACAATCCAGTAAAAAGTAAATAATTATAATATTTCTACCAATGAATTAAACATTAAAGTCATTTGATGTTTATGATTCCATATTTTACATTGCCAATCTATTCCTTTTTCCATTATTTGCTGATAGGCAATTGATTGTAAGCTACCCAATGGTGCACTCGATGACAACTCGACTTCTTTATTCTCGGTTTTTAATTTTACATTAAGTCCTGCTGAAGCTAATACAATTGTTTTACTCTCAGTATGAAAATAACCCAATAAAATTGGAAATTGTCCTTTAATACCTAAATCCATTAATAAAGTGTTTATTTGCTCAAGCATTTCACTAATATTAAATAATTTGTTTGATTGGCTATTAAGATAGGTTTGCAATAATTCATTAAATGCAACTCTAAGTAATAATGCAGCCATAACGCCATCACCCGAAGAATACTCAATATCAAGGCAATAAAAACCTATTTGTTTATCAGAAAGTTCTGCCAAATCAAATAATAATCCAATTTTATTAATATCTTTTAGCTGCCGATAATTAATTTTATAATTTGCCAGTGTTTGATTTACTTTGGGTTGTAGCTCAAGTAAAACTGGCAAAATATCATGCTTTTCGTGCTGGATCATTTGCTGAATATGAGAAAGCTCAGCAGATAAACGAGTGGTTGTTTCTACAATATCTGGATACAAATTACGGATAATCGTCTCTCTAACATCATCAAAATCAACAATCGGTTTTAATAATGCATCTTTTACCCCAAGTCGAAGCATTCTATCCAAATCACTAATTCTATTTGTTCCTGAAATAACAATAACTGGAATTTCACACTTCATTTCCACCAGTTTCTGCATTAAAGTCTCACCACTCATCACAGGCATGCTTAAATCACATAA
This sequence comes from Arsenophonus sp. ENCA, assembly GCF_002287155.1. Taxonomy (NCBI): domain Bacteria; kingdom Pseudomonadati; phylum Pseudomonadota; class Gammaproteobacteria; order Enterobacterales; family Morganellaceae; genus Arsenophonus; species Arsenophonus sp. ENCA. The sequence goes on along the minus strand of NZ_NHNG01000528.1, from coordinate 2,323 downwards.
AATCAAATCAAGATGCTCAACAGCATTAATAATATCTAACGCCTCCTGCCCATTGCTGGCTGTATAAGTAATCACATCAAATGATTTAAGGTAATTTCTCAATACAGAGCGAAAAACCACCTCATCTTCTACAATTAATATTTTCTTCCCTTTCATATGCCAGCCTTACATTACATAAAATGCCATTGACGATATTATCTTTTTAGAAAATAGTACTTATGATAGAACAAATATTTTACGGATTTACACTTAAAGTTATATATTTTTTTGTATTGAAATATATAATTATTTTTCATTTATTGGAATCAATTGGTTACTTTTATACAGTTATTGTAATTAGAAATTACTTTCTTAATTTTGTTCCTTTTTTCTTTAATCCAAATAATTCCTATTGTAAATCAAAATTATCTTATGTTTTTTCATCGTGAATCTAACAACTAAAAAACTATTTATTAATTTATTATCAATATCTAAAATTCAAATCAGTAAACAAAAGTAGATAAATGATCAATAGCACTGAGGATGATTCAGTCACTATTGAGTAACATTATTTACCCAATTAAAAGTGAATATAAAGATAAAAATGAACCTTTGTTAAAGTTTTCAGATAAATTAATCATAAATAACTCATATTTATCTATTATAGCGCTTGTTTGCTTTTAATTAATCAATATTCCAAATGATAAAAATGTGATTTACAATAATAAAAAGATGTTTTTTTAAATAATTTTAATGAAATTTTGAAAAAAACATTGCCATAACAGTCCTAAAAGCGTCAGAATTGCCACATTTTATCGTAACAAGATTATAATTTCCTATTTTGCGATATTTTTGTAACAAAAAAATTTGAAGGAAAAGACCATTCATGCAACAAGCCACTCAAAAAAAAATTCTTCGCACCATCTGCCCTGATGCAAAAGGGTTAATCGCTAAAATCACAAATATTTGTTATAAACATCAATTAAATATTATTCAAAATAATGAATTTGTTGACCATCAGACGAACTGCTTTTTCATGCGTACTGAACTTGAAGGTATTTTCAACGATAATACATTATTAGCTGATCTCGACGATGCTTTACCATCAGGGTCTAAACGTGAATTAAGTACAGCAAATCAACGACGCATTGTTATTATGGTAACCAAAGAAGCACACTGCTTAGGTGATCTATTAATGAAAAGTGCCTATGATGGTCTTGATGTGGAAATTGCTGCTGTAATTGGTAATCACGAGACATTAAGATCCCTCGTTGAACAATTTAATATCCCATTTCACTACATTAGCCATGAAAATTTAACGCGAGAACAACATGATCATTTATTAAAAGAACAAATTGACCATTATGATCCTGATTATGTGGTTTTAGCAAAATATATGCGCGTACTTACACCTAATTTCGTTCAACATTATCCCAATAAAATTATTAATATCCATCACTCTTTTTTGCCAGCTTTTATTGGTGCAAAACCTTACCATCAAGCTTATCAACGTGGTGTCAAAATCATTGGAGCAACGGCGCACTTTGTCAATAATGATCTCGATGAAGGCCCTATTATTACTCAGAATGTGATTAACGTTGATCATAGTTATACCTCTGAGGATATGATGCGAGCAGGTAAAGACGTTGAAAAAAATGTCTTAAGCCACGCTTTATACTGGGTATTAGCACAACGCGTTTTTGTTCATGGCAACCGCACGATTATTCTTTAACCTATCCTCTATTTAATAAAATAGCCTGACTTATTTTAAAGGTAATTATTATACAGAGTACATAATATTACCTTTAAACAATTATAATTATTTTATTAAATTTAATTTTTATAAAATATTTTATTTAATTATTTATCATGATAAATGATTATTTATAATTAACTATATTTAAAAAAAACTGACATCGTTATTACATTTAAATTTTACCTAATGAACAAGGATAACACTTCTGATTAATCGATTAAATATCAAATAGATAGGCACTTAGAGCAGTTAACGCTTGCTCTGTCTATTCACTAGCAGAAACTTGCAAGTTACCAACCCTGTGGTTACTAGCATCAGATCAACCATAATTTTGCCCAATTCATATTTTACCTATTGATTAATATATTTTTTCAATTGCATCAATAAATCGATTCAAAATACTACCATGTGCTTTAGATTTATAAAAATAACAGCTATTTGTCATGCTAAGCTCATCTAGCGGGCACCTCGAAAAACTCAAGATTTTCAATTAACCCTTGGCTTTCATTCTAAATAATTAGATTTTTTTTGATTATCACGCTACTGATTCTATCGCACATTGCCCTGGCTAGGGCCATTTGACCCATT
>NZ_NHNG01000189.1:0-6837 GCF_002287155.1 Arsenophonus sp. ENCA | reverse complement strand
GTAAAGGCCATCGAAACAAACCGTTGTCCAAGACTCAGCAAGGGCGAAACCACAGGATTGCAAAGACTAGGGCACGGGTTGAACATGCATTTGCGGCGATGGAACAAATGGGTAGAAAACTGATCCGCACCATTGGACAGGTGCGCGCTAATTTTGCCATGACGATGATGGCAGCATGTTACAACCTAAAGCGGTTGGCGTACTTCCAGAGCGCGTGCATCGTGGCTTTCTGACGCCCAGAATGGGTCAAATGGCCCTAGCCAGGGCAATGTGCGATAGAATCAGTAACGTGATAATCAAAAAAAATCTAATTATTTAGAATGAAAGCCAAGGGTTAATTGAAAATCTTGAGTTTTTCGAGGTGCCCTATTGTAAGCCATTAGAGTTATCTATTTATGGACGTTATACAAGACGCGGGGGACTTGATATTAATCCTTGGCGATCAACACATCATTTAGAAATAGAAAATCTTCGTTTGCCTAGACAATAGTAAAAATCATAAAACCAGTTTTTCTTAGCTGGTTTTTCCAAAATAAACTCAACTAAATGCTTAAAAATTATCTTCAACAACGAGAGGCTTATCACTACAACATCGAATCAAAAACCACTTAACGTGGGTGTACACCTGTGTCGGCATACTTCCGGCCAGAAAGCGTTATAAGCTCCGCCTTGAGAAAAAAAATCAAGGCTACCAGCGATCAACCCGTTATTCCGTCGCTAATTTTTAGCAGAGAAATGACAAATAGTGCAGCATGACTACATCGTTTTCCGCCATACTGCGGATCGCCGATACTGATTTGTTAAAGAGCAGGTGCAACTATCAAAGGCACCTCTACCAAAACTGGATATTTTCAGTTTCAGGTTCGACCAGAAAACGTGGGCGAGGGAAAATAATGCCTTAAAAAATTAGGTCATTGAATAGGGAGAATCACTATTTTAGCTATAAAATTTAATCATTAAAAATCAATAATTTAAAAATAAATACAAGTATCGTTTAAGTTAAAAATCCCCAACTACTTTGTGTGAGGATTACTAAAAAAACTTTTACAAACAATTAATTATTTTTGTTTTGTCTCTATCAAATAATCCTCAATGGCAAAATTGAAAAATGCTCTTAATGCAGAATAAGTTTTTAACTCATGCTTCTGCATAGCACTATTAAAATGATTATCTACAGTCCTAACACTAATGTTTAAGCATAACGCAATCTCACTATTAGTAAGTCCAGAACGAGACATTGACAATATCTGAATTTCTCTTTTGGATAATTTAGGAAATAGTTCTGAATACGTCTTAAAGTTCTTAATACGGAATGGATGCATTAATTTCCCCCTATTCAGTTAACATAACCGTCAGAGCACATCGCCCTGCCGACGAGACTTAAATGCTAATGAACTGACTACCCGCAGGTAGCAGTTGAGGAGGAATGTAATGATTTATCCTTTTTTCTCGGCAAAATTGCCTAAGCTGACAAGCAGAATGCACATCAGTTTTTTGATAGATAATCTGCAATTTATTCTCGACCGTTATTCGAGAAATATTTAACCGTCTAGACATTTCCTTACTGCTTAAGCGATGCATCGTGAAAAACAATACTTGCCACTCTCTATCAGTAAACAACTTGTTAGGTTTTTCTGTAGTGACCGTACAAGGCTGCATGCCATCGACATATTCCAACGGCGACAAAAACAGGAACTCGTGAGCATGGAAGAAAGTGCCTAGGTACTCCTTATCGTGACCAAAAAGCGGTAGAAAGTGGAATTGCCAAACGGTGGACGATTCCCTGAAATTAGCGGATAGATTGCACATCAACGAAAAAGGTGCTCTTTCAGCGTGCACTTTCTCTATCAACGTTTTCAATTCGGCAGAGAAAATCATTGAGTGAAGCAAATCTGACATTGTGAGATTCATTTGAAATTCGCCTTCACTATCAACAAAACCACAAGGAACAGCAATACTCAAAAAGAATTTAATCATCTCGGAGTTCATGCTACACCTCCAGCGCTATTGCGAAATTCCAATTCAACACTGGCTCTTATCGCCTGTTTCGCGCTGCATACATCCAGCTTCCGCACCACGTTTCCTATGTGGAATTTCACCGTTGTTACTTTAATCCCCAATATCACGGAAATTTCCCAATAGGTTTTGCCAGCACTCACCCAGTGAAGGACCTCGTTTTCACGCTTGGTTAATCTTCTGAATAATTTCATCTCGGAGTTCATACCGCACCCCCGATACTCAGAAGGTACTCACGCTGACGGGATGTAAGATGTTTTGATGTGTGAGCAAAGCTCAAAAGCTGCTCGATTGATATGTTGCACGCTTTCATTATGCGTGCAATATGCGTACTATTTCGCATAGTCCGACTCCTAGGTATATTAGGTTTTGGATTAGCTGACTGTCAGGATTAACGGTCCTTTCAGTCAGCGCATAAATTTTTTAGTTAATTTTTTACTCTCAAATAGACTGAACACCAGTTCAATCAACTTTCACAACATATTTAATCTATTTTACCTGTATTATTAGTAGTTTCTTTCTCAAGTGCCGCTAGCGCTTGATCAAAAAGATCACTAAGAACACGAATCCCTCGCTTTTCTGCCAAATCATAAAATCGCTGAAAGCTACTTTCTTTTACTTTTATATTCAATTGTCTTTTTTTTTCACCTGAATTAAACCTTGCACGTTTTTGTCGCTTTGGTTCTTGAGGCTCACGTGACGGAAATCCATTTTCTATGGATATTTTTTCTATATCATCATTATTTGCTGTGGGATTTGGCTCTGTCTTAGGTTTAAACTTATTTAAATTTGCAAACGCATCAACTCGCTTTGTTAAGTCCGGCATTGCTAGCCCTCCGGCGATAATTTTGAAATTAATTCTGCTGCAAATGCATTGGCATTTTCGATAGCTTTATCTATTCCTGGCGCTTCAGACGAATTCAGTTTATCTAAAGGCTTTTGAAAAAAAAACATTGAACGAAAAGCCTCTCTCTCAGTTAATACTGTCTCAAAAACTGGGATTCCTTTATCCGACAGACTTTTTCTAAGACTTGCCATATTTCGTGTTTGATACGCAGGCGGTGTACGTGTTAACAGTATTGAAAAAGGAAGTATGTAATTTTTAACATGCCTTCTAACAGCCTGCTCTTGATCTTTAACTAAGGTTATCGCTCTGCCAGCCTGTTCAGCATCTAGCAGTGATCCTTGCATTGGAATAACAACAAAATCCGCTTCCTGAAGTGCATGAATCACAATTTTAGCTGCGGTACCTTCAAGATCAACGATTACAATAGGGTCTATAGCTGCTACCTTTCGGATATTAAAAGCTATATTATTCTCTGTAATATTAGAAATTACATGAACATTATCAGGACAATAACCACCTGTAGCCCATTTTTGTATTGGATAATTGGGATCAGCATCGATAATAGAAACACCAACTCCTCTTTTAGCAATTTGGGTTGCAAATATAAGTGAAGATGTGGTTTTTCCAACACCTCCTTTAGGACTTATGAATGCATAAGTAGGCATAAGATAACTCCAAATATCACTATGATAACTATTGATATTAATTAGTATAATTTATTATCAAATAATATCATAAGATATCTTTAGTTATCAATTAAAATGTAACTACTTTTTCAGCAACTGTTTTTTGATTTTATGGACTTCACGTTTACCTTTTTCTCTCTTACATGAAGCTTCGGCTTGTGGGGTATTTTGATTGCGATTCTTAAAAGTCACTTTATCTGTGGTCAAATCAAGCATAATTTCATAATCAGGGAGATCATTAGTTTTAGACAATTGCTTAACATTAAATTTGAACTTAGATAAAACAGCAGTACTCCCTGTTTTTGAGTATAATTTATCAAGAGAAATAGTAAATTCGTGCTGGCTACCACAATGTTTACGGGCAATTTCATAAAGTCGTCGATCTATTGCTTTACGAATACGGAAATAATCGGGGCTAATTTGTAAGACTTTTGTTTTTGTTATTGCTTGATAAAGCCAATCTGGCAAAGTAACTTCAACCATTCCAATTTCAAGTTTACCTTTTTGTTTCTCAACAATACGCCAACTATCGATTAGTCCAAATTCAATCGTTTCTTGTTCATCTTGCGAATAAATAATATTAGTTTTAATAGAAGTTCCTTTAAGGCGGGATAAGGCTTTTTCCAAGTCGTCATAAGCACGTCCACTTTTAGCCCGATTAGTTGTCACAAAAAAATCATAGGGAGTAAAAGCAACAGTACGACTAATAGGTTGATCATTGTTAATAGCTTCTTGCAATTTTGATATAGCATAAATCCAAATATCTTTATCAAAAATCGTAGCCAACCCTATACCAGCAGAAGAACGGATAGTTACTGTAACATTACCATTTTTATATTGCCTGACTTTTGTATCTCCTGCTTTTAAAGCAAAAAACGGATGTTCCATACTTGCCATTTCATCACGAAAAGTACAAATATCGATGTCATCAGCTATAAAAAATTCAAGTTGTTTATGTATGTATGGACGTAACGTCTTCAAATTGCGTTTTCCTGTTTTCTTTGTATGATCAAGCACAGCCTCACTCCTAGACCTGTAGGATTGTTGGTTAGAGTCGTTTAAATGGTTACCAGCTATTTAAACGACTTGTCTTTTTATAAGAAAAAACCATTCGACTTTTAGGAATAACAAAAAATATCGACTTTTAGGAAATATTATCGACTTTTAGGAAAATTTCAACTTATTCACTTTAAAAAACACATATTATATGTTGATAACTCATATTTAGATTCGACTTTTAGGAATAAAGTATCGACTTTTAGGAATAAAGTATCGACTTTTAGGAATAAAGTATCGACTTTTAGGAAAAATTTATATATTTTTTTATAATAAAAACATAATCTTACCACTCTTTTTTTGGTCTTTAACTCTTTTAACTTATACATAACTAAATATAACTTCGCGCGCGCGAGGTTTGTCTGTGGATAACTTTTCTTCTAACAAAAACCATGACCAGAAAAATATGTTACTACTGAGTGACCGTATTTCTCTTTTGCAATTGTGATATTCCGCTTCCTCGTCTGCTCACTCGCTCCGCTCGGTCACAGACTTGCGGCGAGCGGTGGGATTTTAATTAAAAAGATTTTTTTGAGTTAATTAACGCTGAAACATTGCACTATTCAGTTGCTACAGCTAGCATCTCTAGGATTAACTTATCTATTAATTCAGGCACACCATGAACAAGACAGAATTCATCAGCAAAGTTGCAGAGAAATCGAGTTTAAGCAAGAAGGATACTGAGAAGGCGGTGAACGCTTTCTCAGAAACCGTGACAGAAGAGTTAAAAGCTGGAAATGACGTACAACTCGTTGGTTTTGGCAGTTTTCAGGTTAAGCAACGCGCAGCCAGAGAAGGGCGCAACCCACAAACAGGCAAGGTTATACAGATTGCTGCTTCAAACGTACCGAGTTTTAAAGCGGGTAAGACGTTGAAAGAAGCCGTCAAATAACATGGCCGAAAGGCGTGTACGAATTAAAACCCCTGTACAAAAATGAGTTTAACTATTTTCGGACAGGGGTTTTGTATAGAGTCCGAAACCGAACGATTTTGTACAGAAAATAACATCTATCAAAAATTGAAAAATCGTTAAATCTAATCATTTTTGAAAACTAAAACAGAAATACCCGCCACAAATCCCTCTAAAATGTGCTGTAATCGATTCTGAGCAATTTTCTCGATAAAAACGTAAATTCATGCATCCAAAAAATTATCGTTTCTCACAATGCGTTTTCTGTCGCTTTGACTTTAATGCTAACGTCAAACGCAATATCAAAAACGCCCCAGATTTCCTAAAATACCTATTCAATCAATTTCTGGTAAACTTATTACATTGAGTTGTGCAGGAGAAGATTTTGATAAATCCAACGCCAGAACAACAAGCGGTCATTGACTGGCAGGGCGAGAAGCTTGTGGTTAATGCTTTTGCCGGAACAGGAAAAACTTCAACGTTAGTGAAATATGCCGAAAAGCATCCCGAACTCCGGATGCTCTACATTGCGTTTAATCGCTCAGTGAGAGAAGAAGCGGACGAAAAATTTCCCGCAAACACCTCCCATCAACTGGCATGGCCTAGCTTTGGCAGAAATTACGCTAATCGATTAACTAATTCTCTGCGTCTTTTTGATATTGCCAATGCTACTCAGAGCGATGACTGGGTATACGTAAATGCGATTCAGGATACCTTAAAGAACTTTATGTGCAGCGTAGATAATCAGATTATGTTACGCCACTGTCCCTCAATATTGATGGGTGAAGTTAAAAAATCATTTACCGCTAATGAGGTCGTCAGACAGAGCGAACAGCTCTGGCATCGGATGATTGACCTTGCTGATAATTTTCCCGTTATTCATGATATGTATTTAAAACTGTACCAACTCTCCCAATCGAACCTTTGCCCTCGTTTTGACGTTATTTTGTTTGATGAAGCGCAGGACGCTAATCCGGTTACTCACGATATTGTCTTCCGTCAAACCACGAAGTTAGTGATGGTGGGTGACGCCCATCAACAGATTTATCGCTTTCGAGGGGCGGTCGATGCATTAAATGCGCCTTCGCTTAGTGATGCTGACCGGCTCTGGTTAACCCATAGCTTTCGCTTTGGTGCCTGTGTTGCGGATATGGCTAATGCATTACTGGCAATGAACGGTGAAACGCATCAAGTGGTTGGCAGAGGTGAAAAAGATGACATCCTCATTGATATACCTAAGCAAGGCTTTCCTCACCGCGCCATACTCAGTCGAACGGTTGCCGGTGTGATTAGAGTCGCATTGGAAGCGAGTAGCAAAAAAG
>NZ_NHNG01000657.1:0-1593 GCF_002287155.1 Arsenophonus sp. ENCA | reverse complement strand
AGGTAACCATCTGGGCAGATACCGGTTTTCAAGGTATAGATAAACAGCATCCTAATACACAAATCCCAAAAAAAGGAACTCGAAAAAGACCTTTATCGCCTGAACAAAAACAAGAAAATAAAATAATCTCGGGCATCCGTATTACAGTTGAACACGCCATCGCGGGTATCAAGCGCCTCGGTTGCATGACCCAAATTTTACGGAATCGTAGACCCTTTATTGATGATACCTTCTTACTCCTTAGCGCAGGTCTTTGGAATTTCCATCTCAGAACAGCGTAAAATTTACTTCAATCACCGAAACACCCTTATTTCACTATTAAGCAACACGCTTATTATCTACCACATCACCTTGTGCATCAGCATTACTGGCCATCACATTAAAACAGGCATGGGGGAATGTGAGTGGAAAATTATGCGTTACATTTGTGTTTCCTACATATCCCCATTGCATAATAATGCCCGTCTCACCGCATCGCCACCACCCGTCTCTAGAGACGTTGGACGTATTGGCGCGGGCAATAATCCAGCCACTCAACGCCCCACCCCAAACTGGGCCAGTAATATCACCATTTTCATGATAAGTGGCCATTCTACCTCCCCATGAAATAGTCAAATTTTGCCCTAATGTGACACCGCCGTTGACGGTTCCACCGGTACGTTTATCCAGTGCATTTTTTGCACAATCTACCGTTTCTAACAAACCAAGGTTTTCTTAAATCGGGGATTTAGCTAATATTTTGCCCAAAACCAGCGATGACAAGGCTTTCAGGGGGAGGATTAGGGGCTAAAATGGCAAAAATAGGCTATATGAGGGTGTCAAAAAATGACCAAAACACCGATTTACAGCGAAAATCACTCATTTGTACAAATTATGCGCAGATTTTTGAGGATAAAATCAGCGGAAAAACAGATCAGAGACCCGGATTAAAACGCGCGCTAAATGCACTGAAATCGGGTGACACCTTAGTCGTCTGGAAGCTGGATAGACTGGGCCGCAGCATTAAACATTTGATTACTTTAATATCCAAACTGGAAGATGAAGGTATTCATTTTCATAGTTTGACGGATGCCATTGATACCTCTACGTCCGCTGGCCGTTTTTTCTTTCATGTGATGAGTGCGTTGGCGCAAATGGAGCGAAAACTGATTGTTGAGCGTACTAAGGCAGGTTTAGCAGCAGCAAGAAGTAGGGGGCGTATTGGCGGCAGACCTCAGTCGCTATCTTTTGCACAGCAACAGGAAGCTCAAAAATTATTGGCGAATGGTCGTAGCAGAAAACAGCTTGCATTACTGTATGGTGTTTCATTGACCAGCATCTACAAATATTGTCCCGTTGATCGTACCACTCAAACAGACCAAAGTGCCTCCGATGAAAAATGACAGTGTAATTTCGTTGCACTGATGGAAACAAAAGTAGCCTGCCATTTATCGCACGTTTTGGCTTCAAATATCGCACGCCGCATCATCATCAGCCAAAAATTTGGCCAATGTAACGATTATCATATTGTTCAAAGGGGGACATTTCAAATGTCACCCTTAGATTTACTTTCTATTGACCGATGCTCACATTTGAGCATTGCTTCATGCCATA
>NZ_NHNG01000719.1:0-211 GCF_002287155.1 Arsenophonus sp. ENCA | reverse complement strand
ATTTAGTTATGTATAAGTTAAAAGAGTTAAAGGACAAAAAAAGAGTAGTAAGGTTATGTTTTTGCTGTATAAAAAAAATTAATATTTTCCTAAATTACGATACTTTTTTCCTAAATTACGATACTTTATTCCTAAATTACGAATGACTTGAGAGTTTGTCCACAGTTTTCTTTGCAGTTTTTGATTAATTAACGCTCTGATTTTATTATTA
>NZ_NHNG01000422.1:0-6864 GCF_002287155.1 Arsenophonus sp. ENCA | reverse complement strand
ACTTGTCGATCGTCTGTTGGTGATACTGGTTTGCAAAGAGGTCATTCTTAATGGCGCTGCGTTTCTTCATGGTGGTTAGCTCAGTAGACCAGCTTCCGATAACTTTATCAGCAAAATCAAACTCGGCTTAGGTTTTTCGAGGTGCCCTATAATAATAGCGTTGCCATTGTGTAATTTGATCAACACTACTGACCAAATGAGAATAGTGTTTCGTTAACGGAAAACCCCAACTTTCTAATTGTTCAAATTGTGTTTGCATGTTCGATGGCCCATTAGGCCAACTCCAAACAAATATTCCAATTTGTTTCTCTTGTTGAACCAATAAATTCTTTCGCATTAACCAGCCGGCAACTTTATTACGGGCATTAGCGCCACCCATAATGGCTTGTTGGTGACCAGACTGATACCAAAACAGTTCACCTTGTAATATTAATTGAGAGACATGATTTGGGATCTTTTTGGGAATTGCTGGCAGAAAATCAGCTTTTTTAGACCAATCAATCCCTTCTACACCATTCCCCGACTAATTAATGCAGCCAATTTACCCTTTCGATAAACCAATGTAACAGCCACACCATCGACTTTAGGTTGTAACCAAACTTCATGACGACCCGCTATCCATCTAGCGACTTCATCAACGGTTATCTTTTTTAAGCCAGTATGAGCAACTGGATGAACTTTTCTTCCTTTAGCGGGTAAAGAAAGCGAATGAGTTTTATCTATCGGCTGATGAAGACAATTTGACCAATGTTTCCATAGCGCATAAATTTGATCGTAAGTTTCATCATTAACCAAGCTTTGGCCATTAATATAATATGCTTTATTCCATCTTTTTAATTTTGAATTAACTGCTTTAATTTCCCTATGCAAAACTAATTCAGGCCAATCAGGGCATTGCATGCTTTCCGCTATTGATGAATTTATATTTAGCAAAATCAATAATAAAAAAAAGCTCTGACGATAGTAGACTGAAATTAAAATAAAAGATCTCATAATAAACAGCATCCATGCATAATTTTAATCATCTATTTATTTCATTCACGAAAAATACTTTCAATATACAATTTCCATTATTGGGAAGTCGTAAATAGAAAATAATTATGAAGATATTTATTAATCATTTTTTCTCAAAGCACTTCGCAAAAATGGTAATTATTTTCAAAAATAATTCAGATCTTTCATTAAAAATGTTACTAAAGCTGTATGTTACTGATTGCATGTGTATACTATTAAAGAGCTTTTGTACTTTTTAAAAAATTTTTATTAATTAATTAGCCTATTAATCAAGAAATCATCATGATCCAAGGAACGTTATATATCGTGTCTGCCCCAAGTGGTGCAGGTAAATCGAGTCTTATTCAGGCTTTATTAAAAACTCAGCCTTTATATGACACACAAGTTTCTATTTCGCATACCACTAGAGTGATACGCCCTGGTGAAAAAAACGGTGAACATTATTATTTCATTACTGAAAGCAAATTTCAGCAAATGATTGAGCATAATGATTTTCTTGAATATGCCTGCGTTTTCGGCAACTATTATGGAACTTCCCGGGCAGTTATTGAAGAAATTATTAATAGCGGTGTCGATGTATTTTTAGATATTGATTGGCAAGGTGCACAGCAAATTCGCCAAAAAATGCCTTCCGCTCGCACTATTTTTATCTTACCGCCTTCTAAAAATGAGTTACTACGCCGTTTACGTGGTCGCGGGCAAGATAGCGAAGAAACGATTAACCAGCGGATGGCACAAGCGGTCGCTGAAATAAAACATTATAACGAATATGATTACATTATTGTTAATGATGATTTCAATACTGCATTGGGAGATTTACAATCTATTATTCGATCTGAGCGTCTATGTTTAGAACGTCAGATTCAGCGACATAATACTTTAATTAATAAATTATTGGCAGACTGAGTAAAGGTTCAGTATTATATCCGGTCATTTCTTTATCTTTGGAGTCATATTATGGCACGTGTAACAGTTCAAGATGCAGTAGAAAAAATTGGTAATCGTTTCGACTTGGTTTTAGTGGCGGCACGTCGTGCACGTCAATTACAAATTAATGGTAAAAATCCTTTAGTTAAAGAAGAAAACGATAAGGTCACTGTTATTTCACTGCGCGAAATAGAATCAGGGTTGATTAATGCTCAAATTCTTGATGCCCGCGAACGTCAAGAACAGCAGGAGCAAGAGGCGGCAGAAATGCAAGCAGTGTCCGCTATTGCTGAAGGTCGTCGTTAACTGAAAAGGTAGGCCTGCCTTGTACCTGTTTGAAAGCCTCAATCAAATCGTTCAGGACTATCTGCCAAAAGAGCATATATTGTTACTGAAACAAGCTTATCTTGTCGCCCGGGATGCACATGAAGGCCAAACCCGTTCAAGTGGTGAACCTTATATTACCCATCCAGTCGCGGTGGCATGCATTTTAGCGGAAATGCGTTTAGATCATGAAACATTAATGGCCGCATTATTACACGACATTATCGAGGATACCCCGACAACTTTTCAGGATATAAAACAGCTTTTTGGTAAAACCGTTGCTGGTCTGGTTGAAGGGGTATCAAAACTCGACAAACTCAATTTTCGTGACAAAAAAGAAGCTCAAGCAGAAAATTTTCGCAAAATGATTATGGCCATGGTGCAAGATATCCGTGTCATTTTAATCAAACTCGCCGATCGAACGCACAATATGCGTACTTTAGGTTCCCTTCGTGCCGATAAGCGCCGCCGGATCGCGAGAGAAACATTAGAAATTTATAGCCCGCTGGCACATCGTCTTGGTATTCATCATCTCAAAACTGAATTTGAAGAACTAGGCTTTGAAGCGCTCTATCCAAATCGCTACCGAGTTATTAAAGAGGTTGTAAAAGCCGCTCGTGGTAACCGAAAAGAGATGATACAAAAAATCTTGGCAGAAATTGAAGGTCGATTATTGGAAGCCAAAATCCCTTGCCGAGTATGTGGTCGAGAAAAACATCTCTATTCAATATATCGCAAAATGCATCTGAAAGAGCAACGCTTCCACTCAATTATGGATATTTATGCCTTTCGGATTATTGTTAAAGATGTTGATACATGTTATCGCGTTCTTGGGCAAGTACATAGTTTATATAATCCTCGGCCAGGGCGTGTGAAAGATTATATTGCGATCCCAAAAGCAAATGGCTACCAATCTTTACATACATCAATGATTGGCCCATATGGCGTACCTATTGAAGTACAAATTCGTACCGAAGATATGGATCAAATGGCAGAAATGGGTGTCGCTGCTCACTGGGCATATAAAGAACAAGGTGAATCTAGCACAACAGCTCAAATTAGAGCACAACGCTGGATGCAAAGGCTATTAGAACTTCAACAAAGTGCAGGTAATTCTTTTGAATTCATAGAAAGTGTAAAATCAGATCTTTTTCCTGACGAAATCTATGTTTTTACCCCTGAAGGTAGAATTGTCGAATTGCCTACTGGCGCAACCCCGGTTGATTTCGCCTATGCTGTTCATACCGATATAGGTCATGCCTGTGTTGGAGCCCGCGTAGATCGCCAACCCTATCCTTTGTCCCAATCGTTAAATACAGGGCAAACCATAGAAATTATTACCGCACCTGGCGCAAGGCCAAACGCAGCTTGGTTGAATTTCGTTGTTAGTTCCAAAGCCAGAGCAAAAATACGCCAATTACTTAAAAACCTTAAACGAGAAGATTCAATTAGTTTAGGCCGCCGCTTACTCAATCACGCTTTAGGCAATGGCAACAAATTGGGCGATATTCCGCAAGAGAATATAAATAAAGAACTAGTAAGAATGAAACTTCACTCAATTGATGATTTGCTCGCTGAAGTTGGCCTTGGCAATACCATGAGTGTCGTTGTAGCGCATAATTTGTTGGGTAATGCTAGTATAAATAACATTATCACAGATAATAGTGATAGTCGTAGTAAACTACCAATCAAAGGAGCAGAAGGGGTATTAATTACCTTTGCTAAATGTTGTCGACCTATTCCCGGTGATCCGATTGTTGCTCATATTAGCCCTGGTAAAGGTTTAGTCATACACCATGAGTCTTGCCGTAATATTCGAGGCTATCAAAAAGAGCCTGAGAAATTTATGCAAGTAGAGTGGGATGAGGGCGTGAATAACAACTTCATTGCTGAAATTAAAGTCGATATGATCAATCACCAAGGGGCATTAGCTAATTTAACAGCAGCAATTAATAGTGCAAATTCTAGTATTCAAAGTATGAATATCGAAGAGAAAGACGGGCGTGTCTACTGTGCATTTATTCGCTTAACCGCTAAGGATCGTATTCAATTAGCTAATATTATGAAAAAAATCCGTATCATGCCTGATGTCTTACGCATCAGCCGTAACCGGAACTAAGTTATGAATTCAAAACGTTATGCTCGCATTCGTCAAGTGATCGCTATGCGCCAACCTGATCTGACGGTTTGTCTTGAAAATGTTCATAAACCACATAATATTTCTGCCGTGATCCGTACCGCTGATGCGGTTGGAATACCACAAATTCATGCAATCTGGTGCAAAAATAGCAGCAAAAGCTTATCCGCAGCAGCAGCTGGCAGTAATCATTGGGTAAAAGTAAGGACTCATGCCACTATTGAAAATGCAATTTCTACCTGCAAAGCTGCGGGCATGCAAATCTTAGCCGCTCATCTTACCAACCAAGCGATCGATTTTCGTCAAATAGATTATAATCAACCTACCTGTATCATCTTGGGACAAGAGCGAGCGGGCATTTCCAAACAAGCTCTCGCACTGGCTGATCACAATATTCATTTTCCGATGATGGGTATGGTACAGTCATTAAATGTCTCTGTGGCTTCTGCTTTAATTCTTTATGAGGCGCAACGGCAAAGACAAAATGCCAATATGTATGACAGCCTTTTTAGTCAGCTATCAGAAGAAGAGCAACAGGAGTGGCTTTTTGAGGGCGGTTATCCGGTATTAGCCGCCGTTTCAAAGCATAAAGGACTTCCCCGACCACTAATTAACGAACATGGCGAAATTGTTGCCAGTGATGCATGGTGGGCAGCTATGCAATCGTCTAAAGTACCAGGTAAAAAACGCACTCTGGAGAACTAACCGCATGAGGGGGAAATTACTTGATGCTATTCCATTAACATCATTAAACGGTGTTGGTGAAACGCAAGTAGAAAAGCTCAATAAAATGGGACTTCGTACTATCCAAGATCTCCTCTTTCACCTACCTTTGCGTTATGAAGATCAAACTCAGCTTTATGCGATTAGTGAAGTTCAACCGGGTAACTCTGTGACTGTAAGTGGCGAAATATTACAAACTAAAATCGCATTTGGACGTAAGCGAATGATGACCAGCCACATTAGTGATGGCTCAGGAACATTAACCCTGCGGTTTTTTAACTTTTCTACCGGTATGAAGAATAGTCTGGCAGTCGGCAAATACGTCGTCGCTTATGGTGAAATCCGGCGAGGTAATTTAGGACCAGAAATTATTCATCCCGAATATAAAATAAAACCTAGTGCCGATCATATTGAGTTACAAAATACATTAACACCCATTTATCCAACAACTGAAGGGATACGTCAGATAACTTTACGTAAACTTATTGCTCAAGCGCTAACGCTACTTGATACTTGTGCGATCAATGAGTTGATCCCGACGCCATTTAATCGAGGATTGATAAGTTTACCACAGGCTATTCAAACACTTCATCGCCCGCCGCCCGATATCCCTCTGGATCTACTGGAAAAGGGCAAGCATCCGGCGCAACGTAGATTAATATTTGAAGAGTTATTAGCCCATCAACTAAGTATGCTAACGGTTCGGAGTGAAACACAACAATTTTCCGCCCAGCCATTACCAACAGAAGAAAAATTAAAACATCAATTACTGGCACGGTTACCTTATTCTCCAACCAAAGCCCAACAACGAGTTATAAGTGAAATTGAAGCAGATCTGGCTAAAACAAGTCCTATGATGCGTTTAGTGCAAGGCGATGTTGGTTCAGGTAAAACATTAGTGGCGCTCTTTGCCGCAATTCGTGCTATCGCGCATGGTAAACAAGCAGCACTCATGGCACCTACCGAGTTATTAGCAGAACAGCATGCCAATACTTTTCGCCAATGGCTAGAACCACTTGGTATCCAAGTAGGTTGGTTATCAGGAAAACAGAAAGGAAAATCCAGACTGAGTCAACAAAAAGCGATTGCACAGGGCGAAATCGCAATGATAATTGGTACTCATGCCATTTTTCAACAACAAGTCGAATTCAACGCCTTAGCATTAGTGATCATTGATGAACAACATCGGTTTGGTGTACATCAACGTCTGGCGCTATGGGAAAAAGGTCAGCAACACGGCATTTATCCTCATCAGCTAATCATGACAGCAACGCCGATCCCACGTACGCTCGCGATGACAGCTTATGCGGATCTGGATAATTCAATCATTGATGAACTACCTCCAGGTAGAACTCCTGTCACAACAGTTGCCATTCCTGACAACCGCCGCAATGAGGTTATTCAACAAGCGTGTTGCTTAATAGTGAAATAAGGGTGTTTCGGTGATTGAAGTAAATTTTACGCTGTTCTGAGATGGAAATTCCAAAGACCTGCGCTAAGGAGTAAGAAGGTATCATCAATAAAGGGTCTACGATTCCGTAAAATTTGGGTCATGCAACCGAGGCGCTTGATACCCGCGATGGCGTGTTCAACTGTAATACGGATGCCCGAGATTATTTTATTTTCTTGTTTTTGTTCAGGCGATAAAGGTCTTTTTCGAGTTCCTTTTTTTGGGATTTGTGTATTAGGATGCTGTTTATCTATACCTTGAAAACCGGTATCTGCCCAGATGGTTACCT
>NZ_NHNG01000451.1:0-1597 GCF_002287155.1 Arsenophonus sp. ENCA | reverse complement strand
GTTTGATGATAGGATTATTTGTTTGATACATAAAATTACCTTTTATTTAATTATCTAATGATGTTAATTAAAACCGGTAACTTTCTTTTTTAAATCAGAATTGTCAGATTAAGTTAAGACTAATACAGATAATTCCACATAGGTATTATCCATTGCTGTAAGGGTACTCGCGCCTTCATAGACGATAACATACGGATAAGACGCGCCTTGTGAAGCATAGCTGGTGATGGCGTAGGTGTAATCCAGATGTCTGTCGGCATATTCTTTTGTGGGTTGATACGTGACGAGTTTGCCGTTTAACTCAATATAGAGTTTATCGTCCTCAATCCGCTTTATCATGCCCCTGTCGTTATTGGCAATATTGCGGTCTTTATCGGTTGTGGTGAGGCGGATTTTTTCACCTTCTGAGACCTCAATGGTTTTGTCTTCAAAAAGTGCGACGACGGCAGGATTGACTTCAAGCGGTGACAGGTATTTCTCCTGATTATTTTCCCGATTTACCAGACTAACAATACCTTCTTTTGAAACGCCTGTTATTTCAAAATAATGTTGATTGATTTTTGCGATGTGCCCCAACTGGTTTTGCCAAAACTGGCTATCTTTTAAATCCGCTTCCTGATGGTTGATGCGTTGTAAAACAGGAATACGGGCTGATTTACCGAGCATCTGTTGACTTTGCATCACCGCATGAATGTTTTCATTTAACTGATTTCGATCGGCATTTAACGGGGTGATAATCACCGTGTTATCACGCGCTTCTTTCGTTCTACCCACATAGTCATCAATCACCCTTTTTCTCATTTGATTGTCGCTTTCTTGTGGTTTATCTGATGAATCGCCCTTCATGATTGCGCTTTCGGGAATAAAAGCGCCATTATTCCTTGCTACTCGGTCAGGGGAAACCTGCTGAATAAATATCCAGTGATTTTTGCGTGTTTCCGGCAATTATCGCTTCAATAGCGGGTTTTAATTCGGGTGTCTGTCTGACGATTTCGTCCATCATCACTTTATCGGCGGCACTTTGTTGCCAGGCGAGGGCAAAAGGGGCGCCCCGCTCGAAGGCTTTTAGCTGTTTTGCATCCCCTGAGAGGACGACTCTTCCTGCGTTATCCGTGATGTTAAGCAGCAATTCTGCCAGGGTTTTATTACCAATCATCGAGCTTTCATCAATCACAAACAAGGTATTTTTATACGATGTTTTGAGGTTGCTCTGGTGCTTTTCCATCAGGAAACTGGCAATAGTTTGGGATTTTATGCCGGCTGCCTGTAATTCATTGACGGCTTTATGGGTGGGTGCGAGGCCGACGATATTCACATCGGGTCGATTATCGTTAAGGGCTTGTGCTACGGTTTTAAACTGGGTAGTTTTTCCTACATCCGCATAGCCTTGTATCATGATTGTCTGGTCTTTTGAGCACGAGTTTCGCAGTCTCTAAAAAAGAAGTATAAATTTAAAAACAAGAAAAAATAAGGATGTTCATATTTTGTCCGGTTATCCATGCATTAAAGATATCTATAAAATATTCTTGCAAGTAAGCAGTGTAAGATACTCTAGTTTGGCGTTATCAGAAGTCAGCCCATCGCCTTTATCTCATGA
>NZ_NHNG01000217.1:0-1605 GCF_002287155.1 Arsenophonus sp. ENCA | reverse complement strand
GAGCACATACTTAATACTCGGGGACGAAAATCGTTGGGCTATTTTTCTCCAAATGAAGTATTTTTAGCTCATCTAATGGCTGCATAACGTTTTATGGGTTTGTTGCGTTTCGACTGGGAATGGGCCTGGTAGGGCCGCAATTTCAATACCAAAAAATATTTCTAAATCGGGCAGCACAGATAGGAAGTGGATTTCTGGTTTGCTAGGTTGGTTAAATGAGACCAGCGTTTCAACATGCTTAATCACTTTTTGATTCAATTCATCTTCAACAATATCGATAGGAACTAAGATCTTATTATACATGATACCCTCGCATCATATTGTTATCTAATTATATTGTAGCAATAGTAAAAAATGATGTCGTGATATTTTTATTTGCTCGTTATTTGGAATAATTAACTTAATATAAAAAATATTTAAAATAAGCGTGTTATTTTAATCAATTATCCTAATTGAAAATAAATATTATTTCTATTTCATTATAGATAGTGTCAGAAATAAATAAGTAAATAATTATCAATTGTATTTTATTAAAGTAAATGATTATGAAAATGAAAAATCAAGACAAATATAATTTTTTATGTCATATTATAGGAAGGTAAATTAATATTTGTTTTTGAATAAAATTAGCATTAATAATAACAATATTGTTTTTAAGGTTTACTATCATCTTTTACTTATTTTACTAAAAATAATTAACTTCAGAATTTGATTATGACACAGACTAAACACCGCGAAGAAAAACACACACTTTTTGTTTCCGATGAGCAGCAAATAAAATTTAAAGCTGCCAAAAAGAGTACTATCATTAGTATCATTGTTAACTTTTTTCTCTCTTTATGGCAAATTATTATCGGCTTTTTGGCACATTCCCAAGGTTTGATTGCTGATGGTCTTCACTCATTATCAGATTTATTGGCAAATTTTGTGGTGTTGATTGCCAATAAACATAGTCATAAACAACCGGATGCCGATCACCCTTATGGCCATTTTCGCTATGAAAATGGAGCATCTTTAGTACTGGGAACAATTTTGTTAGTGGTTGGCGGGGGCATGATATGGAAAGCGATTGAAAAAATGCTAAATCCAGCTGAAATTCCCGATGTGCATATTATTGCTCTGGTTGTTGCGCTATTATCACTTATTGTTAAAGAAGGTCTGTTTCGTTATATGCTTTTTGTGGCAAATAAGGTTAATTCAAGTATGTTAGTTGCTAATGCATGGCATGCACGTTCAGACGCAGCTTCATCTTTAGTAGTTGCCATTGGTATCATTGCTAGTTTATGTGGTTTTAAGATCTTTGATCCTATTGCGGCCTTAATTGTTGGTGTTCTAGTTATTAAAATGGGGTATAAGTTTACTTATCAAGCGTTTAACGATCTGATGGATAAGGGAGCTGATGAACAGACCCTAGCGACTATTCGTAAACAGCTGTTGGCAATGGACGGCGTGATTGATATTCATGATCTTAAGACCCGTAAATCTGGTGATTATTTACTAGTTGATGTTCATCTTGAGGTTAATGGCCTTTTAACGGTAGAACAAGGACATCTAATTGCTGTTTCAGCGCGAAAAAAATTACTTGAAAATCCCACTATCTTAAAT
>NZ_NHNG01000028.1:0-252 GCF_002287155.1 Arsenophonus sp. ENCA | reverse complement strand
ATTTCACTTGGAACATAACACAAGATAGTCATCACCCATCTATTACATTACACAGAATCAATATCCCTCTCGAAAAATACCGCTACCGTTATCAGCACCCATACTTAGATAAGCGAGTAGAATCATTCACGAGTTTCGCAGTCTCTAAAAAAGAAGTATAAATTTAAAAACAAGAAAAAATAAGGATGTTCATATTTTGTCCGGTTATCCATGCATTAAAGATATCTATAAAATATTCTTGCAAGTAAGCAG
>NZ_NHNG01000446.1:0-590 GCF_002287155.1 Arsenophonus sp. ENCA | reverse complement strand
AATCAAATCCAAACACTGAAAAATAATCTAGAAAAATAGCAATCCCTTAGATCCTTCTTAAATTAATAGTTTCGAACATTCTTAATAATTTTTTTAGTACTTATTTTCAATTAAAACTCTTTACATATAATTAAACATATGAAAATACGAGATATAGCACCATTTGGCGTAAGAATGACTACCGAATTAAAAGATCGCCTACATGAGGAAGCGAGAAAAAATGCCTGTTCATTAAATTCGGAAATCGTGAAGCGCCTTGAAGATTCTTTATCTAAAGAGAACCAGCAGTTATCTGAAAATAAAAATGATTTTAAAAATAGAATTAGTATGCTTGAAGATATGATTGAGAAGTTAAAAAAAGAAATCCAAATGAACTAATCATTTATATTTTTTCCAAAGAATAATTATAGGGTTAACTAATGACAAAGAAATACCCAAGCCAAGAAATGGATAGATTTAACATTAGGATGCCTGATGGAATGAGAGAAGCAATAGCTGATATTGCTGAACAAAATGGGCGCTCCATGAACACAGAAATAGTTATGATTCTTCAGGAAGCTATAAATAGAAATAAGGAGGTCAATTGTACA
>NZ_NHNG01000026.1:0-590 GCF_002287155.1 Arsenophonus sp. ENCA | reverse complement strand
TGGCCTTCCATTTATCGCACGTTTTGGCTTCAAATATCGCACGCCGCATCACCCTTGATGTCACGGCCTTATGGGTCACAAAGCGTCTGGATAGGCTACGACCCCGCCAAAGGCTCCCAGCACGGTGACAGCGCAGGCTGTGTCGTCATTGGGCCACCCACCACACCCGGTGGAAAATTTCGCATTCTGGAGTACTTCCAATGGCGTGGGCTGGACTTTCGCGCACAGGCCGCCGCAATCCAACAACTCACCACCCGTTATCAGGTCGACTATATCGGGCTGGATGCAACGGGTATCGGTCACGGTGTCCTGCAATATGTGCGCGATTTTTTCCCGCAGGTCAACGAATTTATCTATAACCCGGCGCTGAAAAATGCGCTGGTGTTAAAAGCCTATGATGTTATCAGCCATCACCGGCTCGAATATGATGCCGGTGCGCAGGATATTACCCGTGCCTTTATGGCGATTAGACGCGCCACGACCGCCAGTGGTCACCGTCCCACCTATGAAGCGGATCGCAGTGAAGATGCCAGCCACGCTGATTTAGCCTGGGCAACCATGCATGCGCTGTACCATGAACCGTTAACCGG
>NZ_NHNG01000415.1:0-6980 GCF_002287155.1 Arsenophonus sp. ENCA | reverse complement strand
AACTCAAGCAGGAAGCGATGCCTGCTCATTGGAAACCAACCAAGCGGCGACAAAAAGATTTAGACGCCACGTGGACTAAAAAACACGGTAAGAGTCATTATGGCTATAAGCTTTCGGTAAACATGGATAAGAAGTACAAATTCATCAGAAAAATCGTCACCGATACGGCCAGCACCCACGACAGTCAGCATTTCGAAAGGGTCATTGACAAGGCCAACACCAATCGCAATATCTACGCCGACCGAGGCTATCCCTCTGCGGAGCGGGAAGCTTGGCTGAAGGCAAACGGCTATAGGAGCCAGATTCAGCGTAAAGGCCATCGAAACAAACCGTTGTCCAAGACTCAGCAAGGGCGAAACCACAGGATTGCAAAGACTAGGGCACGGGTTGAACATGCATTTGCGGCGATGGAACAAATGGGTAGAAAACTGATCCGCACCATTGGACAGGTGCGCGCTAATTTTGCCATGACGATGATGGCAGCATGTTACAACCTAAAGCGGTTGGCGTACTTCCAGAGCGCGTGCATCGTGGCTTTCTGACGCCCAGAATGGGTTAAATGGCCCTAGCCAGGGCAATGTGCGATAGAATCAGTAACGTGATAATCAAAAAAATCTAATTATTTAGAATGAAAGCCAAGGGTTAATTGAAAATCTTGAGTTTTTCGAGGTGCCCTACTGTCACATTTTCTTAAAAACAAATAAAAAAATGCTCCAGTCAATTATTTGACTAGAGCAGCTTAATAATTAGCTTATCTTATTACATAAAGTAATAGATTTTAAAAATAGAACATCTTACCTCTGTACCCTACGTCAATCACTTTACTTTATTTCGCGAATAAAAAAAAGTTTTTTGTTATTTTTTTCGATTGAATTTAAGCCATAACATAATGTTATGTAATAAAAACTAATTTTTTGATAACTTTGGCGCATAATTAGCAAAAACTATATATTTTTAGTGATAAAAACTGCCTAGTTTACTAAAACAGTTTGGTCGATCATCCTAACAAAAGTAAGTTATTACCTACTACGTTATTTTGTCTCGAGTAAAATAAGTTAGTTTACTTAAAATTCTTATCGACAATTAGCATAAATGCCGCTTCTTCTTTTTAATGTGCTTCATCCCAATTATCACCAATACCAATATCAACTTTTAGTGGAACGGTTAATTGCATACTGTGTTCCATTAACTGACGGATTTTTTGTTGTGACCGCTCAACAGCAGACGCTTTTACTTCAAAAACTAATTCATCGTGTACTTGCATCAACATATAGAGATCAGGCTTTACCGTTTCAATCCATGTATCTAATGTGATCATCGCTTTTTTTATAATATCTGCTGCCGTTCCTTGCATTGGTGCATTAATGGCTTCACGTTCAGATGCTTTACGTCGCATTGCATTGCGGGAATTAATATCGGGCAAATAGAGTCGGCGTCCTGCTAGCGTTTCGACATAACCTTGCTCCGCAGCTTGCTTGCGGGTACGTTCCATATAACTTAAAACACCAGGATAGCGCTCAAAATAACGATCCATATAATGCTGTGCCTGGCCACGAGTAATTCCTAACTGACGGGACAGTCCAAAAGCGCTCATACCATAAATTAAACCAAAATTAATTGCTTTTACGCTACGGCGCTGCTCACTAGTCACATCGGTCAACAATACCCCAAAAACCTCTGCCGCTGTTGCTCTATGAATATCTTGTCCTTCGGCAAAAGCATCAAGCAATCCTTTATCCTGCGAAAGATGGGCCATAATACGCAATTCAATTTGCGAATAATCTGCGGCTACAATTTTATAACCTTCGCGAGCGACAAACGCTTGACGGATCCTTCGCCCTTCCTCAGTCCTAACTGGAATATTTTGTAAATTAGGATCACGGGAAGAGAGTCTACCAGTCGCTGTTACTGCCTGATGATAGGAAGTATGTACCCGTTTCGTTTTTGGATGGATCATCATGGGTAGTTTATCGGTATAAGTCGATTTCAATTTTGATAAGCTACGGTGTTGCAGAATAATTTTTGGCAGCTCATGACTAAAGGCCAGCTCTTCTAGAACTTCCTCATTAGTGGAAGGTGCCCCACTAGGGGTTTTCTTCACCACTGGCAGTTGCAGTTTTTCAAACAAAATAGCTTGTAATTGTTTAGGTGATGCCAAATTAAATTCTTGTTCAGCGATAGCATAAGCTTCTTTTTCAATTTCCATTAATCGGCTTGCTATCTCCTGAGATTGCTTAGCCAGCTTATTTGCATCAATAAGCACCCCAACCCGTTCCATACGAGCCAAAACCGGTACTAACGGCATTTCTATCTGTTGAAAAACTTCTTTTAATTTAGGTTCTGCCTCAAGTTGAGGCCAAAGCGTTTGGTGTAATAATAATGTGACGTCAGCATCTTCGGCTGCATAAATTGACGCTTGCTCAAGTGGGATTTGATTGAATGTTAACTGATTTTTTCCTTTGCAGGCAATCTCTTCAAAAGTTATGGTTTTATGATTGAGATGCCGCTGCGCCAAACTATCCATATCATGACGACCAAGTCCGGCAACACTATTTAATATATAAGATTCCAGCATTGTATCAAAGGCCATATTTTTTAATTCAATATCATAATTAGCCATCACGCTGTAGTCGAATTTTAAATTCTGACCAATCTTTTGAATATTTTGGTCAATTAATACCGGTTTTATCGCCGCTAACACCTCATCTAAAGGTAATTGTTGTGGCGCATCAAGATAATCATGCCCCAGCGGAAGATAAGCAGCTTTACCTTCTTCAATGGCAAAACAGAGCCCAACCAAATTTATCGATAGTGTATCAAAGCCGTCAGTTTCAGTATCAAAGGCAAAACGCTTTGCCGATTGCAATTTTTCAACCCATTGCATCAAATCATCTTTGGTCAATATCGTTTGATAATGCTCTGTTGATAGTACGGCTGCAGGCTCTTTAGCTAAAGAAATATCGCTATTGTTATCAGAAATAGTGGTTGCAGATTTAGCTGTTTTTTTCGTTAGCCAACTACCATTTTGTAAATCAGCTAACCAACGCTTAAATTCGTAATGACTAAAAAGCGCATGTAACTTTTCAATATCAGGCGCCTGCATAACCAGTCCATCATAATCTGTAGTTAAATCAACATTAGTCTTAATTGTGGCTAATTTATAAGATAAAAAAGCAATGTCTTTATGTTGTGCCATTTTTTCTGCTAATGTTTTCGATCCACGAAACCCTAACGGAGCAATTGCAGACAAATCATTATAAATCGTTGCCAGATCGCCAATTCCTTGCAATAAAGCTAATGCCGTTTTTTCTCCTACACCTGGTACACCAGGAATATTATCGGATGAATCTCCCATCAACGCGAGAAAATCAATCATCAACTCAGGTGGCACACCATATTTATCAACAACCTCTGTTGGCCCTAAGATAGTGTTTGTCATGGTATTAATGAGTGTTATATCAGAGGTCACTAATTGAGCCATGTCTTTATCTCCTGTACTGATTAGTACAGGCAATCCTTTCTTACTAGCCTGTAAAGCTAATGTCCCTATTACATCATCAGCTTCAACACCAGCAACAACCAATAAAGGAAGCCCCATGGCAGCAACCATTTCATGTAGCGGCGCTATCTGTTCACGCAAATCATCGGGCATTGGTGGTCGTTGAGATTTATATTGCTCAAATAATTCATCCCGAAAAGTTTTTCCTTTAGCATCAAATACTACCGCAATATGACTCGGCTGATATTGCATAATTAAACTACGCAACATGTTAAGAACACCATACATAGCACCGGTTGGCTCCCCTGCACTGTTGGTTAATGGGAGAAAAGCATGATATGCACGGTAAAGGTAAGAGGAGCCATCAACTAGGATAAATGGGTTTTCTGCAATTTGAGCCATAGTCTTTTTCATCATCAAAATAATTAATAGTGATAGGATGCCACACTCATGCGAGAGAGACGAATTTTGCCTGAATTTATTTTCAATTTGTCACTTTTCCACCGCTTATAGCACTAGAGCATCCTGTGGATAAACTTGTGTGTAAATCTTCTTATTATACTATATTCAATAGTTAAACAGATTTAACTTAGAAAACAATATTAAATGATAATCAAGATGTTACTGATAAAAATAATATCGCGCTGCTATTTTTGCCGGTTAACATTTTTTTGTGGATATTACAGAATAATATGCCAAAAAATACGAAAAATCCGCTGTTGTACCAATATGTTAAACCGTTGGTTACAACATGGCGCTATTAAAAAAAGGTGGAAAAAAGGCTTACTTATTTACTAATTAAAAAGTTAACAACATCAGAATAAGCTTTAGCATAATTATTGACATCTTCAATCGTGATGCCATTGTTACGTATCATATATTTACCATTAACAAAAATAGCCGGCACACCACGTAATTGAAACTCTTCCACTGCTTGCTGTTGTTTTACAACCAACGATTTAACGACAAAACTATTTAGCGCTGCATCATATTCTTCACTTTTGACGCCAGCTTTAATGAACACAGCTTTAATATCAGCTGGGGTATTTATCGATTCTGTCTTTTGGATCCCTTCAAACAACAATGGTGACACTTTATCTTCAACCTTCAACACCATTGCTACCGTCCAAGCTTTTGTTAATTCAGCGCCTAATGGCCCCAAAAAATCAACATGGTAGCGTTCCATTTTAATGTCTTTAGGTAAATTTTTTGCTACGGTTTGGGATACATGATAGATGGATTCAAATTGATAACAGTGTGGACAGTAAAAAGAAAAAAACTCTACGACGCGAGGTGCATTTTGTACCGCTTTTTCTATTTTGATAAATTCAGTACCCTCCGCGTAATTTGCGGCAGAAATACCATAAGACAGTACTAACCCTATTAAAGCTAACCAAAATTTATTCATATTACTCATTCTCCAAAAATATTTTACATTTATTAATATATTAAACCGGGTTGCAAAGGCTTCTCATGTAGCGCATTGATCTGTTCAGAAAAAAGTGACTGCTGTTTACGCCAAAAATCATATTCAATTATCCAAGGAAAAGCTCGCGGAAAAGCCGGATCTTCCCAACGCCGAACAATCCATGATAAATAATGAATCATCCGCATTGCTCGTAAAGGCTCAATCAGTGCCAACTGTCCATTATCAAAATGCGTATACTCAGTATAAGCTTCTAATAATATTTCAAGTTGAATTCGTTGTTCCCTAAGTTCGCCGTTTAAAAGCATCCATAAATCTTGTATTGCTGGGCCATTACGAGCATCATCAAAGTCGACAATAAAAGGGCCATCTCGCCACAAAATATTACCAGGATGACAATCACCTTGTAAGCGAAGATAACTATAAGCGAAGATAACTATACGGTTGCGACCAACGTTTTTTTACTTCAACAATAAGCTCATCAAGGACGAATAGAAAATTTTGTTTTAATTTACTGGGTAGTAAAGGAGTATTCGCTAAAATGTTACGAGGAGTAATTAAATATTCATCAATTCCAATAGTTGGCCTGGTAGAAAAATGGTGCTGGTATCCTATTTGATGAATGCGTCCTATTAATCGACCTACCTCTTCCAACTGTAACAAGTTATCAGTCTCATATTGCCGTCCTCCAACACTCGGAAAAACTGCGTACAAAAAACCTCGATACTCCAATACAGTTTGCCCGGCGAAAAATAGAGGAGCAATAACCGATAAACCAGCTTCATACAAAGACAACATAAAATCGTGTTCTTCTTGGATCTGAGTCCGATTCCAACGCGTTGGTCGATAAAATTTCACAACGTAACGTTTATGCTGTTCATCTAGAAACTGGTAAACTCGATTATCCCTGAATCAGGGTATAATCCAACTTCTATTAACGCATCATGAATTAAATCGGGGGTAATCGTTTTGAAATGAAAAGCACTTTGCTGTGTCACTTTATTATCTCTATCAGGTTAATCTTTAATGATGCCACGAGCGCGTAAAAGCGCTGTTTTGAAATCATCTTCGTGATCTTTTCGCAAACCAGGTATTGCGGCTTCTGTTGGAGAGTCACGCATTTTTAAATGATAGATCAAAGTATCGTCAGTCAAATCGCATAAATCTCCTTTAAAACCAGTTTCATCAGCTAATTTTTGCAATAATTGCGCCAAATTTAATTCTGGATATTCCTGCCATAAGAGTTGCAGCAGTTCAATAACTTCGTTTAACCGATGATATTTCATTTTTCAATACCTTACTAACAAATTATTTATACAAATTACCAAGGATTATCTGCTAGAGAAAGCGTTACTTTGTCAGTTAACATAAAAATTATTTTTTTATTAGTTACTATTATCTATTGAGTTAAAATATCAACTATCTAATAGATAAACATATTTATAATAAATCAACTTAACAAATTTAATTTTGATCATATCGCATTAGCAATAATGAATAAAAATCACGGTTTTAACATATATTATCTATATATAAAATAATTAACACATTGTAATGTATTTTCTACACAATTTAGATATAACTAATTTTTAAATTCACATATTTGTTCTACTAATTAACACTCGCTCAAGAAGCCGTTTTTAATTCCTTTCATCACATTTTTATAGCTACCGTGCTAAGTCAAGAAAAAGATCGCCTTAAGTTTTGGCAACACCCCCCTAAGTGCTGTCAACTTGCTGACAGCACCAAATCCCCGATACATCGCGGTTATACCGTGCTAACGGGGTTAAATCTACTGTAAAACCGCATGGCTATTCAGGGTG
This sequence comes from Arsenophonus sp. ENCA, assembly GCF_002287155.1. Lineage (NCBI taxonomy): Bacteria > Pseudomonadati > Pseudomonadota > Gammaproteobacteria > Enterobacterales > Morganellaceae > Arsenophonus > Arsenophonus sp. ENCA. The sequence goes on along the minus strand of NZ_NHNG01000415.1, from coordinate 232 downwards.
GGTGGGCGACAAGCTTTCTTATAGCCCCATCCGGCTTACGCCGGGTTTCGGCGGTTTATCTACTGCGTCATATGAAACAGCATCATGCAGCCTTACATGCGCTACGCCTATCTGAATGCAGGTAATCAGCATCGAACGGCTTTTGTGTCTTCAATACCCCATAGCACCAGTGAACAAGTTTTCGCATAAGTGCTCCAATGGCACACATCTTCGCTTTCCCGCGAAGGCATAA
>NZ_NHNG01000316.1:0-1625 GCF_002287155.1 Arsenophonus sp. ENCA | reverse complement strand
AATGATTGCTTTACATAAACGATTATCTCGTAACAGCCGCTCTTTGTTGATCATTTCAAACCTTTATTCTCTAAGTTAAACCTCTTTTTATTCTCAATAGCGTGACAAAAAATGCAAGTCTCTATTCAGCAACTAGTTTAATGATTGCTTTACATAAACGATTATCTCGTAACAGCCGCTCTTTGTTGATCATTTCAAACCTTTATTCTCTAAGTTAAACCTCTTTTTATTCTCAATAGCGTGACAAAAAATGCAAGTCTCTATTCAGCAACTAGTTTACTGTATTTTCAATGGGTGTACTTTATCATCGGCGTTCACCGTTAGATCATCTCTATCAACTAAAAAATCAATTAGTTTCCGGTGGTGAGCTAGTACTGGAAAGTTTAGTTATTGAAGGTGATGAAAACCAATGCTTAATACCTGAAGAACGTTATGCTCAAATGCGTAATGTTTATTTTATTCCCTCAGCCAAAATGCTTAAAATCTGGCTAGAAAAGTGTGGCTTTTGCGATGTGCGTATTGTTGATCAAACAGTAACAACCGTACAAGAACAGCGAAAAACAGCCTGGATGGAAACCGAATCATTAGCAAATTTTCTTAACTCAAATAACATGCATTTGACAGTTGAAGGTTATTCGGCTCCTCTACGCGCAACTTTAGTTGCCAAAAAAAGGTAAACTTGACGGTATTGAATACCGTCATTGCTCTAAACTTGTAATCATTCATTATTAGCAAATAGCTAATAAATTTTTCATTGCTTCCACCTCACGACTATCTACACAACAATGGGTAAATTCATCCATCTCCATATTGGAACTCATCGTTACCACTGCTTTGCGGTAGTTCATGGGCCGATGGCATCACTCTTCCAGCAGATGTATGTACTTCCGATAACCCTGCATCAATAAATTTCTTCAAATTTGAACATCTTACCCCAGCACCCGCCATGATTATCGGGCCATTTGGGGTTTTAGCAGATAATGCATTTAATTCTTTTAATAACGGTAAACCACATTCCGCATTCTGCTGCTGACCTGATTAATATACGGGCAACACCAAGTTCTGTCAGCTGTACATAGGCCTGTTTTGGGCTAATGCACATATCAAATGCACGATGAAAAGTAATCTCCATATCCCCAGATAATGCTTTTAAAATACGCATGCGCGGTATATCAATATGCCATATACCACACCAGGAAAACCTAACTGCCTGATAAATTTAACATCATGTTTAATAGTTTCAAACTCACTATCGCTGTAACAAAAATCCCCTCCTCTAGGACGTACAATTGGATGAACGGGGATCTTTATCATATCTTTAGTCTGTTTTAAACAACCATAACTAGGCGTTAATCCACCTTCAGCTGGACTGGAACAAAGTTCAATACGATCTGTGCATATTACCATGCATGCAGATCACCCAATAACATTGATGGAGATCAGCTAATAACATTTAACCAGATCGCTTAATAACATCGATGGAGATCACTTTTGACCCATTTTGTTATTCGGTGATCTCCATCAATGTTATTCTAATTATCACAGGTGTGTTGAACTGTATTCTTTGCCATATGAGGGTAGAGAATACCTATGCCAACAGTACCTATTTCAATGAGAAAACTAAA
>NZ_NHNG01000816.1:0-1631 GCF_002287155.1 Arsenophonus sp. ENCA | reverse complement strand
TGAGCAAAAATGGGCGCCGTCACGATAAACGCTTACTCGATAAAGTCGATATAATTCGCCATATTCCTCCTGAGGTAACCATCTGGGCAGATACCGGTTTTCAAGGTATAGATAAACAGCATCCTAATACACAAATCCCAAAAAAAGGAACTCGAAAAAGACCTTTATCGCCTGAACAAAAACAAGAAAATAAAATAATTTCGGGCATCCGTATTACAGTTGAACACGCCATCGCGGGTATCAAGCGCCTCGGTTGCATGACCCAAATTTTACGGAATCGTAGACCCTTTATTGATGATACCTTCACGAGTTTCGCACAGGCATATAAAATTCTAAAAATGGCTTAAAAGCAATGATTAATCTGCAAGTTACTAAAAACATAAATTTTCTTAAATTACAATAAGTTGTATTTGATTTATAAGGTTTTGACTATTTATATATCATGCTGAATTAAACTTAAAAATAGAGCGTTTTTTTATTGGTGCGAAACTCGTGACCTTCTTACTCCTTAGCGCAGGTCTTTGGAATTTCCATCTCAGAACAGCGTAAAATTTACTTCAATCACCGAAACACCCTTATTTCACTATTAAGCAACACGCTTATGGAAAGCAAGGATAATTCAACCGAAAAACTGGTCACTGTCGGCGACAGGCAAATAGACAAGGAAATTGCCAAGTACTGTTTGGAAAAAGCGGAGCCAGCTATTTTTGAGGGGGTGACGCATTTGGTCAAAGAACGGTGTGAAAAAGCGGATGTCATCGAAGCAGCAAAAACGACCGCCGAGGCGATAGTTGAAGGGATGACTTCTATTTTTCGGCGTTAAGTGTATCAAACAAAAATTCACATCTGACCGTCTCCCGCACCAAAAAAATTCAACGGAAAAAAATCACATGATGGGTCGGGTAGCAAGAGCGTATTTCTGCGCTCCCGCCCCCTAAGAGGCTGTCGCAAAAGGGGTGGAATTTTTTTTTCAACAATATCCCACCGTGCAGATTTTCTCTTTTTCTGATTTTAGTTTGTACAAATAATAGACTGAAAATCATCCATAATATCAGAGCAACCGCTCTTGATAAGTTATAGGCCATTGCATGCAGGGTAAATTCGAGCTTTACCGCTAATAATCCCTTACGCCGGAAACGTTCCAAACCCTGAATTCCCCGCAATGCTGAAAACACAGGTTCAACCATGCTCTTTCGCTGATTCAAGATTTTTTTAGACTCAGGAGTAGCCATATGGGCACCTCGAAAAACTCAAGATTTTCAATTAACCCTTGGCTTTCATTCTAAATAATTAGATTTTTTTTGATTATCACGTTACTGATTCTATCGCACATTGCCCTGGCTAGGGCCATTTGACCCATTCTGGGCGTCAGAAAGCCACGATGCACGCGCTCTGGAAGTACGCCAACCGCTTTAGGTTGTAACATGCTGCCATCATCGTCATGGCAAAATTAGCGCGCACCTGTCCAATGGTGCGGATCAGTTTTCTACCCATTTGTTCCATCGCCGCAAATGCATGTTCAACCCGTGCCCTAGTCTTTGCAATCCTGTGGTTTCGCCCTTGCTGAGTCTTGGACAACGGTTTGTTTCGATGGCCTTTACGCTGAATCTGGCTCCTATAGCCGTTTGCCT
>NZ_NHNG01000152.1:0-1637 GCF_002287155.1 Arsenophonus sp. ENCA | reverse complement strand
TGATACTGGTTTGCAAAGAGGTCATTCTTAATGGCGCTGCGTTTCTTCATGGTGGTTAGCTCAGTAGACCAGCTTCCGATAACTTTATCAGCAAAATCAAACTCGGCTTAGGTTTTTCGAGGTGCCCTCTGGTATATAGCCGATGCTTTCCGCGCAGGTATGTCTGTGAATGGTGTATTTAATCTAACCAATATTGATCATTGGTTTTTGGTTCAAATTGAAGAGCTTGTTCGTTTAGAAGAGAAAGTTACTGAGTTTGGCATTAATGGCTTATCAGCAGAATTCTTGCGGCTATTGAAACGAAAAGGGTTTGATGATATTCGTTTGGCTAAATTAGTCGGTGTTTCTGAAGCTGAAATCCGTAAATTACGCCAAAATTATAAACTGCATCCTGTTTTTAAGCGAGTTGATACCTGTGCAGCAGAGTTTGCGACAGATACCGCTTATCTCTATTCCACTTATGAAGATGAATGTGAAGCCAAACCTGACAATAGCAAATCTAAGATTATGGTACTCGGTGGTGGACCAAACCGTATTGGTCAAGGAATAGAGTTTGATTATTGTTGTGTTCATGCTGCGTTGGCGTTACGCGAAGATGGCTATCAGACAATAATGGTAAACTGTAATCCTGAAACGGTTTCTACTGATTATGATACATCTGATCGTCTTTATTTTGAACCAGTAACGTTAGAAGATGTATTAGAAATAGTCAGGATCGAACAACCTGAAGGTGTAATTGTGCAGTATGGTGGCCAGACACCTTTAAAATTGGCGCTTGCCTTAGAAGAAGCGGGTGTTCCAATTATTGGCACAAGCCCGGATGCGATTGATCGCGCAGAAGATCGAGAACGTTTTCAACAAGCAGTGGCTCGTTTAGGACTTAAGTAGCCAGAAAACGCTACGGTTACGACAATTGAACAGGCTATAGAAAAGGCTCACAATATTGGTTGTCCATTAGTTGTACGTCCTTCCTATGTTTTAGGCGGGCGGGCAATGGAAATTGTTTACGATGAAACTGATTTACGTCGGTACTTTCAGACCGCGGTAAGTATTTCCAATGATGCACCAGTATTGCTCGATCATTTCCTGGATGATGCCATTGAGGTTGATGTAGATGCTATTTGTGATGGGGAAACCGTATTAATTGGTGGTATTATGGAGCATATTGAACAGGCGGGCGTTCACTCTGGTGATTCAGCCTGTTCCTTGCCACCTTATACCTTGAGTCAGAATATACAAAATGTCATGAGTGAACAGGTAAAAGAACTGGCATTTGAACTACGCGTTCGAGGATTAGTGAATGTTCAATTTGCGGTTAAAGATAATGACGTCTATTTAATCGAGGTGAATCCCCGTGCTGCGCGTACTGTGCCTTTTGTATCAAAAGCAACAGGAATACCACTGGCAAAAGTAGCTGCTCGTGTCATGGTCGGGCAATCTTTAGCTAAACAGGGTGTAACGAAAGAAATTATTCCACCTTATTATTCGGTAAAAGAAGTCGTATTACCATTAAACTAGTTGCTGAATAGAGACTTGCATTTTTTGTCACGCTATTGAGAATAAAAAGAGGTTTAACTTAGAGAATAAAGGTTTGAAATGATCAACAAAGAGCGGCTGTTACGAGATAATCGTTTATG
>NZ_NHNG01000365.1:0-1638 GCF_002287155.1 Arsenophonus sp. ENCA | reverse complement strand
CATAAACGATTATCTCGTAACAGCCGCTCTTTGTTGATCATTTCAAACCTTTATTCTCTAAGTTAAACCTCTTTTTATTCTCAATAGCGTGACAAAAAATGCAAGTCTCTATTCAGCAACTAGTTTAATAGCAATAACTTCTTCATACAGGATGTTCCCAGGCCAAACCAGATTAATAATAATACAATCGAGCTGATTGATATTCATATTCACCTGGTCTAAAGCTTTAAATAAGCAATTTACCATTAATTTAGTCACCGCGTCCTTCTCATCCAGTCGCCATAAACTACGTTTACCAGGTAAATAATTGTCATTTGTTGAAAATATTGTCTTTTTATTATTTTCTCTTAATATGTTTTGCTGCTGATTTGGTAATGCGCCAGCACAGGAAATTAACGAAATATTATTAATCATTTATAAATCCTTTAAGCGTTTCAATCCTATCTTTAAGCGGCGGAACTGCATTTTTATCAATTCTGACATCAATCACTGCTGGGTTTCTATTTTTGATCGCCTCAACAATAGCATCCTCTAATTGTTGAGAATTATTGGCCTGATAACCATCTGCCCCTAAAGCACGACCAAACAAGGCAAAATCAGTCACTGGTATATCGCAATCGAGTGGGTCGCTATTTAACATTTCTAGCCCTTGACGGCACATATTATAGCTGCTGTCATTCATCACCAACCAAATGGCAGCAAGATGATAGCGCACTGCTGTGCTGACTTCATTTGCCATTAACATAGCACCATCACCAATAATCCCAATTGCACACTCTTTAAAACCAGCTGCAATACCAACTAATCCACAAGCATAATGCCCCATAGCCCCAAATGCAGTCCCTAGCCGATAACGCCCAGATTGAGAAAATTTCAGGTAGTGACTTGCCCAAAAAAATGAGTTTCCAGCCTCAGCAGCTATGTAGCAGTTATTCTTATTAATTGCGACACGCTGAATGATATTCATAACCGCTAATGGATGGATAACTTTATCAGAATCATTATTATCTTTAATAATATAATCAACAAATTCAACCATCAGCGCTGAGTATTGAACAGCTGATTTATGAATTACCTTATTCTGAAGTGCACTAAGCAAAGTTTCAGTAAAGCATTGAATGTCACTTTTAAAAACAATCGCATTAGAAGGAAGATTATTTCTTACTTTATCTGCCTCCAGACCGACATAAAATAAATCTATATTGCTAAAATTTTTTTGTAAATAAAATGCGCTCAGTTCGCTAAGAGGACTCCCCATAATTACAACCACATAGCGAGAGCTATCACCAGTTATCTGCTTAGTTATTTCTTTACTAATAGAACCTATCCCAGTAGTTCCTATGGAGGCCAGACTATATTCGGAAATGATACCTTTACCTCTCGGCGTTGTTATAACAGCAGAGTTAGTCAATTCAATAATTTTTTGGATATTGTTCCCTGCATACCTGGCTCCAAAGCCTAGCCAGAATAAAGATTTTTTTGCTAATAAAAGTTCTATAAGCATAGAAAAATCTATAAAACTAGTTGCTGAATAGAGACTTGCATTTTTTGTCACGCTATTGAGAATAAAAAGAGGTTTAACTTAGAGAATAAAGGTTTGAAATGATCAACAAAGAGCGGCTGTTACGAGATAATCGT
>NZ_NHNG01000759.1:0-1639 GCF_002287155.1 Arsenophonus sp. ENCA | reverse complement strand
AAACCTGTAAAAGTAGTGACATTTTCCAGCCTCAGCCAAGCACTGCTCAATACGGACCCTTTTAAATGTATTCTGTGTGGCGGGAAAATGGTCTATCAGCGGGTCTTGTATGGGCTGGTAACAAAGGATCTGGTTGCTAACGCAGTGGAAATAGCGCGAATGCGTTACGTGATGTAATGCAGGGAAGATCTGCCTGAATTCAGCAAATTCGTTCAAAAATCAGTCGATTAGCCAACAAATAATGATCTCACTCCCTCTTGTGCTGAAAAAAACAGCAAATCTTACCGACTGTGATCCCTATTTCATACGGCCTCAGGATCTTTGAAATTCCTAGGCGTCCAGCCGCACTAAGCCAGAAATAGCGATACAAAATACAGATAAAGTAAATCGTAATGTCTATATCAAAAAGAGATACTGACAACATGCGGGCTAAAGCGTGACCGTACCGCTCTGCAAGAGGCTGTCGCAAAAGAGGTAGTATCATGTTTTTAATGATTTCAATATTTTGATTTTAAAGAAAAAATTAAATTATTTTTATTGTAAATACCCCTTTTGCGACAGCCTCTGCAAGAGCGGGTGATCTTCCGCTTCCTCGCCCATTCGCTCGCTACCGCTCGGTCATGGACTCCGGCGAGCGGGTCGAGCTACTAAAACTACAATTTTTCGGGATGAACGAAGCAGCTACGCTGCAAATCGATAGCCTGCCAGTACCGATATCAAAAAAACGCACTGTATCGCATTCTAACCGCCTCAAATCCAAAAGCGCTACCTTTGGGTTACCTATATCGAGAAAACGCCGTACAGCGAATATTGGGTGGCTTAAAATCGATTCCTGATGCCTACCTCAAGTGAAATATTCACTATCAGCCTCTATAATCTATTCCTGGATTGATTATGTTAATTTTTTGTTGAATTATTTTTGAAATTCTTATACATCAAGCTAAAAGCAAAAAAAGAGAGAGCGGTTGTGACACAGATATTTTGTTCTCACTCCATATGGTGTAATCAAAATTAAGTCGCTTAGCTATATTCCTTAAAAATCAAATTTAAGCCACCTAAATCGCATTCTGAGGCGTTTTCTCTGTTTCAGTCATGAAAACGTACCTTTTTAATTTTAGCGTTGCTTAAAATCGATTTGAGCGGGTTTTATTGGTTTTAGATGCCGTTAGGCATGGAAGGCGACTCTCAAAAGTAACAGAAGAAAGCGATAGTTAAATCGCCGAAGCCCGCGAAGCGGTGAGAGATTGATATATTACACGGAACCCATGCGTAGCATCCCTTGTATGTAATAGGCATATGGTGGTTAGCTACCATCACACGAAGCGGAGTGAGCTTGTTAGCCTCCTGAATGGTGAGAACCTTGATTTGCAGCAAAAGCCCTCCGCTTCACCTTTCACGCCAGCATTAACATTGAACGGTTGCCAAGAGCAATGACTCTGCATGTACAAGGGTAATAGGCGTGATGGTCCAGTGAAAGGAGAAAACGTTTATGTTTCAGTTAGGTATTGATGTCAGCAAGAAAACTCTTGACCTGTGCTTGTTGCGCGAAGGTGTAAAAGGAAGGGTAAAAACCCGCAAGCTTAAAAACGATCTTAATGCCGCCAGCGCTGTAATAACCTGGCTTCGCAAGCAGAACTGT
>NZ_NHNG01000467.1:0-592 GCF_002287155.1 Arsenophonus sp. ENCA | reverse complement strand
AAATCTTGAATCAGCGAAAGAGCATGGTTGAACCTGTGTTTTCAGCATTGCGGGGAATTCAGGGTTTGGAACGTTTCCGGCGTAAGGGATTATTAGCGGTAAAGCTCGAATTTACCCTGCATGCAATGGCCTATAACTTATCAAGAGCGGTTGCTCTGATATTATGGATGATTTTCAGTCTATTATTTGTACAAACTAAAATCAGAAAAAGAGAAAATCTGCACGGTGGGATATTAAGCGTGTTGCTTAATAGTGAAATAAGGGTGTTTCGGTGATTGAAGTAAATTTTACGCTGTTCTGAGATGGAAATTCCAAAGACCTGCGCTAAGGAGTAAGAAGGTATCATCAATAAAGGGTCTACGATTCCGTAAAATTTGGGTCATGCAACCGAGGCGCTTGATACCCGCGATGGCGTGTTCAACTGTAATACGGATGCCCGAGATTATTTTATTTTCTTGTTTTTGTTCAGGCGATAAAGGTCTTTTTCGAGTTCCTTTTTTTGGGATTTGTGTATTAGGATGCTGTTTATCTATACCTTGAAAACCGGTATCTGCCCAGATGGTTACCTCAGGAGGAATATGGCGAATTATAT
>NZ_NHNG01000454.1:0-7062 GCF_002287155.1 Arsenophonus sp. ENCA | reverse complement strand
ACTGCTTACTTGCAAGAATATTTTATAGATATCTTTAATGCATGGATAACCGGACAAAATATGAACATCCTGATTTTTTCTTGTTTTTAAATTTATACTTCTTTTTTAGAGACTGCGAAACTCGTGTTAATATCAGATGGGCATTGTTTTTGAAGCGCTTTAAATGAGGCTTGATTAATAACAAGGTAAGGATAGCCATCAGCAAATGAGAGAGGGATAGCTGGAAATTTTTTTATTCGGCGGCTGGGTATTTTACCTAACCACCTTAATTGAACAGCAGAATTAAAATATTGCGACAGCCATTGATTAATCTTCGCTGGTGCGGCAAACGCGGTAAAATGATTGCCCCACACTTCAGTTGGTAAGGGATGGTTAATAAAGTCTTTATATAAAATAGTTGCTGTTTGCTTATCGGGTGCCTGTATTTGAATGCCATTTTCAAGTATTATTGACTTAAATAACAGCATTTGTGGATATTGCCGCTCAGTAATAAACCCACCTTGATCATTGGTAACCATAAAATAGCGATCGAAAACCAGGCCACTATTTTCTGCATAAGCTTGTGACAAACGAATGCCTTTCATTGATTTAACTGGATGGATATAAAGACGAGATAACCGGATCATTCTTAACTCCTGTTTAAGCGCGATAATTTTGCTAGTAACTTTATGATATGTGCGCAGAGTTAGCTATAATGTGCAGCAATTTTTTATTTAGGTGACAACGATATGAGAGCTCTGTTTGCTACTACGGCATTTGGACTGGAAGAATTACTTAAAAGTGAACTGGAGGCATTAGGAGCAAAATATTGTCATATTGCTCAGGGTGGCGTGCATTTTCAAGTTGACGAACGTGGCATGTATTTGAGTCTGTTATGGAGTCGTTTAGCATCGAGGATTTTATTACCCTTAGCTAGCTGCCAGGTTTTTAATGATATGGATCTCTACCTTGCAGCACAGACAATTGATTGGCCGGATTTGTTTACCGTAAATGATACTTTTGCCGTTTATTTTAATGGAACTAACCAAGTTATCCGCAATAGCCAATATGGGGCTTTACGGGTGAAAGACGCTATTGTGGACAGCTTTACGCGTAAAATGAATAAACGGCCCAACATTGCCAAACAGCAACCCGATATACGGGTTAATGTCCATTTATATAAAGATAACGCCACCATATCGTTGGATTTAAGCGGTGATCCGCTCCATATCCGTGGATATCGTAGTTTAGCAGGGCAAGCGCCTATCAAAGAGAATTTAGCGGCTGCCATTGTTTTACGCTCAGGTTGGCAGCCTGGTTTGCCAATGGTCGATCCTATGTGTGGTTCCGGCACATTATTAATTGAAGCTGCAATGATGGCCTGTGATCGTGCACCTGGTTTAGCGCGTCAATTTTGGGGATTTCAATGCTGGTCGGGTTATAATCCAACGCTTTGGGCTGCTGTAATTGCTGAAGCAGAAAAACGGTTTCAGACGGGGATCGAGCAAGCGCCTGCGCTTTTCTATGGCTTAGATATTGATCGCCACATTTTGAAAATAGCCAAAAAGAATGCTAAACAAGCCGGTGTTTACTCTTTAATAAATTTCCAACCTGGTGATGCGGCTAAATTGGAGAATCCATTTACATTTTCTCAACAGGGGTTTATCACTAGCAATCCACCCTATGGTGAGCGTTTGGAAAGTGAACCTGCTTTAATCCCGCTTTACAGTCTCTTAGGCCGAGTATTAAAAAATCAGTTTCCAGGCTGGCGTTTATCGCTATTTAGTGGTTCGCCAGAACTATTAGATTGCTTAGGGCTGCGAGCCGAACGTGAGTTTAAAGCCAAAAATGGACCGTTAAATTGCATTCAGAAAAATTATCTGTTATCCGCTAAAACGGTTGGCAGCCATAGCATGGTTGGCGAAGATTTTGCTAACAGGCTGAAAAAAAATGAGAAAAAACTTAATAAATGGGCCAAACAACAGGGGATTGATTGTTATCGCATTTATGATGCTGACTTACCTGAATATAATGTTGCAGTTGATCGTTATGGCGAACATATTGTTATTCAAGAGTATGCGCCGCCCAAAAGTATAGATAGCCATAAAGCTAAACAACGTTTGTTTGATGTGATCAGTGCAACCATGCAGGTATTGGCATTAACTTCCAGCCAATTGGTATTAAAAACACGCCAGCGACAAGCCGGTAAACAACAATATGAGAAATTATCCCAGCAGGGTAAGTTTTTATTAGTACATGAGTATAATGCCCAATTATGGGTAAATTTGACCGATTATTTGGATACAGGATTGTTTTTAGATCATCGTTTGGTGCGTAAAATGTTAGCGAATATGAGTAAAGGAAAAGATTTCTTGAATCTGTTTGCTTACACGGCATCGGCATCGGTACATGCGGGTCTCGGTGGTGCTCGTTCAACCACCAGTGTTGATATGTCGCGTACCTATTTAGAATGGGCAGAAAAAAATTTACAGACCAATAAATTAACCGGTCAGCAGCATCGGCTGATTCAGGCTGATTGTTTAGCTTGGTTAGCGCAGACGACAGAAAAATTTGATTTGATTTTCATTGATCCTCCCACTTTCTCCAATTCAAAACGAATGAATGCCACCTTTGATGTGCAACGTGATCATATCAACTTGATGATGCAGATTAAGCGCTTGCTGCGTCCCGGCGGTACAGTGGTATTTAATAATAAGCGTGGTTTTAAAATGGATATGTCAGGCATTACTCAATTAGGATTAACTGCCAAGGAAATCACTCAGCAAACCATTTCACTTGATTTTACACGTAATCGCCAGATCCATAACTGCTGGTTGATTGGTCATGCAGATGAGGAAAAGTAATTTATGTCATTAATTAATATGTCATCTGCCTATCTGGCTTTTAGTGATGCGCCGTTATTAGATAATACAGAGTTGCATATTGAAGATAATGAAAGGGTTTGTTTGGTTGGTCGTAATGGTGCCGGCAAATCAACCCTAATGCGCGTATTGACCAAAGAACAACCGCTTGATGATGGTCAGGTCGTTTATCAGCAGGATCTGCAGGTTGCTCGTTTACAGCAAGATCCACCGCGTTATATCGGTGGTACTGTTTTTGATTTTGTCGTTGAAGGTGCTAAAGAGCAGGCAAATTATATTAAATCTTTTCATAAAATAGCAAAAATGGTCGAACAAGATCCCAGTGAAAAGAATCTTAATAAGTTAGCTGAATTGCAGGAGGTATTAGATCGCGATAATTTGTGGTTACTCGATACACAAATTAATGATGTGATTAAGCAATTGCAGCTGCCAGCTGACAGTCCGTTATCTGCATTGTCCGGCGGTTGGTTACGCAAGGCTGCATTGGCGCGTGCTTTAGTCTGTGGGCCACGGGTTCTTTTTCTTGATGAACCGACCAATCATTTAGATATTGATACCATCTTATGGTTAGAAAATTTTCTAAAAGATTTTCAGGGTAGTATCGTGTTTGTCTCCCATGATCGCTCTTTTATTCGCCATATGGCAACTCGCATCATTGATCTTGATCGGGGTAAATTAGCTTCCTGGCCGGGCGATTATGACGATTATCTGATCAATAAAGAAGAAGCATTACGGGTAGAAGAGCAGCAGAATGCTGAGTTTGATCGTAAATTGGCACAGGAAGAAGTTTGGATCCGCCAGGGAATAAAAGCCCGGCGTACTCGTAATGAAGGCAGAGTCAGAGCATTAAAATCCTTACGGCTAGCACGTTCTGAGCGACGCGAGGTAATGGGGACGGCGAAGATGCAGGTTTCCGATGCAAGTCGTTCAGGCAAGCTAGTGTTTGAGCTTGAAAATGTTAATTATTGCATTGGCAATAAAGTATTAATTGATAATTTTAGTGTCCAAGTGCAACGTGGTGATAAAATAGCCTTAATCGGGCCTAATGGCTGCGGCAAGACAACATTACTCAAGTTGATGTTAGGACAACTTGAGGCGGATAGCGGTAATATTTACCGCGGTACCAAACTTGAGATTTCTTATTTTGATCAACATAGAATGACGCTAGATCCCGATAAAACGGTGATGGATAATTTAGCTGAAGGTAAACAGGAAGTAATGGTTAATGGACAGCCGCGTCATGTGCTTGGTTATTTACAAGATTTCTTGTTTCATCCTAAACGGGCCATGACACCGGTGCGAGCTCTTTCAGGTGGAGAGAAAAATCGATTATTATTGGCACGTTTGTTTTTAAAACCCAGTAATTTGTTGATCCTTGATGAACCGACTAATGATTTAGATATTGAAACACTTGAACTATTGGAAGAGCTCGTTGATAGTTATAAAGGGACAGTATTATTGGTTAGCCATGATCGTCAATTTGTTGATAATACCTTAACTGAGTGCTGGATGTTTGAAGATCATGGTAAAGTTGAGCGGTATGTGGGTGGTTTTTATGACGCCTCTGCGCAGCGTAGACAAAAAATTTCTTTATCGCATGCTACTGTTAGTAAAGCCAATATTGCGGCAGTGGAAACAGCTAAAGAGCAGCCAAAACGAAAAAGTAATAAAATTAGTTATCATTTATTAAGAGAACTAGAACAATTACCGCTGCAGTTAGAAGCGTTAGAAGCTGAAATTGCCATCTTGCAATCTCAAGTTAGTGCGCCGGAATTTTTTAATCAGCCCCATAGCGTTACTGAATCAGTATTAAAAGCATTAGCTGAGAAAGAAGCAGAAATGGAAATGACATTCGAGCGTTGGCAAGAATTAGAATCACTTAAAGATAGCCAATAATTTGGCATTATGACTGTATAGAGGAGAGAAAAGTTGTGCTCTCATAATCATCTTAATGAAAGTTGTCATAATAAGATACTTTGCCCGCAATGTGATTTATTGGTAGCATTACCGGTTTTAGAACAAGGCACTAAAGCCAGCTGTCCACGCTGTCATACTGTTTTATCTGCTAAGTGGAAGTATCCAGCTAATCAACCAACTGCAATAGCGATTAGCGCATTAGTGATGTTGCTTATTGCCTGTTTATTTCCTTACGTAAAAATGAGTGTCATGGGCATTGAAAGTCAAATTTCACTGTTTAATATTGCTCATGCCATGTTTGATGTAAATTATGCTAGTCTTGGCTGGTTTTTTCTCCTTTTTGTCGTGGCTGTACCCGCTTTTTGTATGATTGCCATTATTTTATTATGTCAACGAGTTAATCTCCCGCTTTGGTTAAAAATAAATCTTGCCAGGACGTTATTTCAAATGAAAACCTGGTGCATGGTAGAAATTTTTCTAGCTGGTGTGCTGGTTAGTTTTGTAAAACTAATGGCCTATGGTGAAATTACTTTGAGTATCAGTTTTGTTCCTTATTGTTTTTTTGTTTGTTGCAGGTCAGGGCATTTCAATGTTTAGATAGACATTGGTTATGGCAGCAAATAGATGAAGTGCCAAAGCTTGAGATCCCACTGCAAGAAGGCAAAAGTGGTATTAGTCAAAACATCAGATCCTGTCATATTTGTATGGCCATTTTGCCAGCTGAGCGTAAATACTGTCCTCGTTGCCATACCAAAGGCTATGTTAGGCGGCCTAATAGTTTACAAAATACCATGGCATTATTGCTCTCCTCATTAGTCCTTTATATTCCAGCAAACGTTTTACCTGTTATGATCACCAATACATTAGGTAGTAGACTAGACTCTACTATTATGTCCGGTGTTATTTTGTTATGGGGTGATGGTTCGTATCCGGTCGCCATTATTATTTTTATTGCTAGCATTATGGTACCTAGCTTAAAAATAGTGGCAGTAGGCTGGTTATGTTTTGATGCTAAAGGTTATGGCAATCGGGATCCGGCGAGGATGCATTTTATTTATGAACTTGTTGAATGGGTTGGACGTTGGTCAATGATTGATGTTTTTGTGATTGCAGTATTATCGTCATTGGTGCAAATGGGACGATTAATGAGCGTTTCTCCGGCACTTGGGGTGATTTTATTTGCTGCTGTTGTGATTTTAACCATGTTTGCGGCAATGACTTTTGATCCGCGTTTAACTTGGGATCGCTGTAATGTTGTATCGCAGAGTAGAATTCGGTTAGAAAAGGGGTTGCAAGGTGGCTAATAAAAATAACACTGACATGAAAGCAAAGATCAGTAAACTAAAAAGCTGGTCACCGATTTGGATCATTCCAATTATCACCATCTTTATTGGTGCCTGGATCCTAATTTACCATTTTAGCCATTTAGGCCCTGAAGTGACATTGATTACCTATAATGCCGAAGGTGTTGAAGCGGGAAAAACCAAACTTAAAAGTCGTAGTGTTGATATAGGCTTGGTGGAAAAAGTTTCTCTTGATAACAACTTTAAGCGTGTAATTATTAAAGCACGTCTAAATGATGGCATGGGGGATTTATTAAAGAAAGATACCGCATTCTGGATCGTTAAACCGGCTATTGGCAAAGAGGGAATAACCGGTTTAGGCACGCTATTTTCTGGCGTATTTATTGAAGTACAACCTGGCAATAGTGAACAGCATGCTGAGAAATTTGACTTATTGGGTTCGCCGCCATTAGCTTCACCTGATGCTAAAGGTATTCGAGTGATTTTGACTAGTGATCAGGCTGGTAGATTAAATACTGGCGCCCCAGTGCTATTTCATGGTTATCGAGTCGGTTCGGTAGAAGCGAGTTCGTTTGATATTAAAAGCCGCAATATGCATTATCAACTCTTTATTAATGCCCCTTATGATGGGCTAGTAACGGAGGATGTTCGTTTTTGGCGGGATAGTGGTATTGCTTTTGATCTATCGGCACAAGGTGTTCGCTTAGAGATGGGCTCTTTAACCACACTATTTAGTGGTGGGGTTAGTTTTGATGTTGTAGAGGGTTGGCAACCAGGTAAGAGGGTGGAAGATAAAAGCCTATTCAGACTCTATGAAGATCAAAGAAGTATTCAGAACTCTTTATATACTGTAGGGCACCTCGAAAAACCTAAGCCGAGTTTGATTTTGCTGATAAAGTTATCGGAAGCTGGTCTACTGAGCTAACCACCATGAAGAAACGCAGCGCCATTAAGAATGACCTCTTTGCAAACCAGTATCA
>NZ_NHNG01000393.1:0-7075 GCF_002287155.1 Arsenophonus sp. ENCA | reverse complement strand
TTTGTCTGGCGGTAATAGCGCGGTGGTCCCACCTGACCCCATGCCGAACTCAGAAGTGAAATGCCGTAGCGCCGATGGTAGTGTGGGGTCTCCCCATGTGAGAGTAGGGAGCTGCCAGACTTTAATTTAATGCTAATGGGAAAAACCATTAGTGAAATGGATCGGGTGGTGCGGTAGTTCAGTTGGTTAGAATACCGGCCTGTCACGCCGGGGGTCGCGGGTTCGAGCCCCGTCCGCACCGCCAATAATATCGAAAGTAAGCCCTGTGAAAATATCATAGGGCTTTTTGTTGTTTATTAAAAAACTTGTCAAATATATAAATATTTTTTATAAAGTTGTTTTATTTTCATTTTTCTTGAACTTTAAGATGCAATTATGCTTCTAAATGATGAGTTTTATCTATTATCTATGTATTGGATAGATTAATAAATATTCGATTTTTAAGGGCTATTTGAGGTGGCAAAAAAAATTTATTCAGTGCGTTATATTGCTGGCCAGCCAGCAAAGCGTATTTTACCTGTATCTGAATATACGCTTGATGATGATTTACCTATAGGGATGCCACTGTTCTCAGAAAGTGATGAATTAAGCATTGTTTCATGGAATATTTATAAGCAGCAACGCCCAAACTGGTATTCAGTTTTAAATAAATTAGTCATAGATAAGCATTTGATTCTATTGCAAGAAGCTCAAACTTCACCTCAACTTATTGATTTTATCGTATCTCAACATTTAGTTGCTGATCAAGTACCAGCAATTGTTTTTCCTCAACACGCTTCTGGGGTAATGACGTTAGCAAGATCTCATCCAATTTATTGTTGTCCATTGCGAGAAAAAGAGCCATTACTTCGGTTACCAAAATCAGCGTTAATTACCGTTTATCCATTACATAATGGCCGAAATTTAATGATTATTAATATTCATGCGGTTAATTTTAGTTTTGGGGTGGATATTTATGGTCGACAGCTACACAATATAGGGGAGCATATTAAAAGACATCAAGGGCCAGTGATTTTTGCTGGGGATTTTAATACCTGGAGTCGACAACGTATAAATGCACTTAAACGTTTTACGCGCAGTTTGCGGATGAAAGAAGTCAATTTTGGCACTGATGAACGCACTATCATCTTTGGTTACCCATTAGATTATGTTTTCTATCGTAGTTTGACTCTTCTCGATGCAGAAGTGATTAAGACGCAATCTTCTGATCATAATCCCATTTCTGCCAAATTTAGTATCAAGTAGCTTTAATCAGAGAATAAAAAAATAGAAATGCTGGTTTAGCATTTCTATTTTAAATATTAGGTTTGTACTCAGATAATGATGTTAGTTATCAATGCTATTTTATTGATATATTTTCTTTTTTAATAAATAAGTAGTAAGTAATTGACAAGCAGACGATCCAAATCATTCCTACTATCAGCGCAACACGTGTATCTTTGAAAAAGCCTAACAGCATGATGACAAACACCATAAATAAGATGGTGATGAATGGACCAATCGGCCAAAATGGTACTTTAAATTTCAGTTTGCTTGCCATTTCAGCGCTCATTTTACGGCGCATAGCAACTTGAGAAAGCAAGATCATTAACCAAACCCAAACTGTTGCGAATGTGGCTAAAGAGGCAATTATTACAAAAATATCTTTTGGAATAATATAATTGAGATAAACGCCGATCAGCATAATTACCGACATAACAACTACTGTCATCCAGGGAACACCAGTGCGGCTAACTTTCATAAATGAACGAGGTGCTTGCCCTTCCTGGGCCATACCATACATCATACGGCCAGCTCCAAAGATATCACTGTTAATAGCAGATATAGCAGCTGTAATGACAACAATATTTAAGATATTAGCGGCAGAAGTGATATTTAAATTGGCAAAAATTTGTACAAATGGACTACCGTTCTGTCCAATTTGGTTCCAAGGAAAAATGCACATTAAGACAAAAAGCGTTAAGCCATAAAACAGTAATATACGCAATGGCACAGCATTAATGGCTTTAGGGATAGTTTTTTCTGGTTCTTTAGCTTCACTTGCAGTAATGCCGATCACTTCAATACCACCAAAGGCGAAGATAACGATTGCTAGTGAGGCAATAATTCCTTCTACACCATTAGGCATAAAGCCACCATGTTGCCAAAGGTTAAATAAACCTGTTGCATGATGTTCGGTTCCTTGACCAAAACCAAATAACATGATTGCACCACCACCAATGATCATCGCAATAATGGCAATCACTTTAATAATTGATAACCAGAATTCCATTTCACCGAAAATTTTCACATGACACAAGTTCAATGCGCCAATAAATAGGACAATACTTAATACCCATACCCGTTGTTCAACTTGAGGAAACCAAAAGCGCATATAAGTGCCAAAGGCAGTTACATCGGCCAGACAGACAATTAACATCTCAAAGATATAATTCCATCCAGTAAGAAAACCGGCTAATGGCCCCATATAGTGGCTGGCATACTGAGAAAAAGAACCTGGCACTGGGTGGTGGACTGCCATTTCACCCAGTGCTCGCATAACCATAAAAACTGCTGCTCCACCAATCATATAGGCAAGCAGTACCGCTGGGCCGGCAGCCTGTATTGCTGAAGCTGAACCATAAAAAAGCCCTGTACCAATTGCAGAGCCTAGCGCCATGAAGCGAATATGCCTGCCAGTCAATCCCCGTTTAAGTTGATTTGTATTGTTCATGTGTTGCCTTTCCATCTTTCTTTTTAATGTGCTGGATATGCTCCCAGTTCACAACCTAAATGGTTTTGATAACTACAAAGCACAAGCTTTAACCATAACATAAAGAAAGGTGTTCTAGGGATAGATATCTGCAATAATAGGCAAATTATTAAGTTATTTTAGAGAACGTCATGGATTATCCAATTAATCAAATTTTTCAAACAATACAGGGAGAGGGCTATTTTACTGGAGTAGCAGCAATTTTTATTCGTTTACAGGGTTGTCCGGTCGGGTGTAGTTGGTGTGATACTAAACATACTTGGGCTAAAAATAAGCAACAACAGCGGTCATTATCGATAATCTTAGCTAAAAAGATCGAAAGTGACGAGTGGGCAGCGTGTAGTTCAAAACAAATTATTGATCTATTTGAACAGAATAATTATACCGCTCGTCATATCGTCATTACAGGTGGAGAGCCTTGTTTATATAATCTAACCGAATTAACTGATAACTTAGAAAAAAAAGGTTATCAATGCCAAATCGAGACGAGTGGGACACATAATATTTATTGTTCTGAAAAAACTTGGGTAACTGTATCACCGAAAGTGGCGATGCGTGTTGGTTTTAGTATATTGCCGGCAGCCTTAAATCGAGCTAATGAAATTAAGCATCCTGTCGGGCGCCAAAAAGATATAGATGCATTAGAATCTTTGATTAATCAGCTTGAGCCCAATCATCCTGCACCACATATTTGTTTGCAACCGATTAGTCAAAATGCTAATGCTACTCAGCTTTGTATTGAAACCTGTATTAAACGTAATTGGCGGTTATCGGTTCAAATGCATAAATATCTAGATATCGCTTAATAGTACTCAGCACCAATCGGTGCTGAAAATAAAGGGCGGGGTTTATTCACCGCGATAAATACAACCTGCATTACAAGTTTCTTTAATCATTATCGAACTTAATTGTGGCAAAATGGGTTTCATTTTATGCCAAATCCAACGTGCAATAACTTCACTAGTAGGATTTTCTAATCCTTCTATGTCATTAAGATAATGATGATCTAATTGTTGCCATAAAGGTTTAAAAGCTTTAGAAATATCGCTAAAGTCAACGATCCAGCCTGTTTGTTGATCAATTTCACCCGTTAATTCTAATCTGACCATAAATGAGTGCCCATGTAAACGTCCACATTTATGCCCTGTGGGAACATGGGGTAGTCGATGGGCAGCCTCAAATTGAAAGTCTTTAAAAATTGTTGCGCTCATTGTGGCACCTATCAATTGTATTAATGCAAACATTTTATCTGAATGAGTACATTTTTTATATTAGAAACTTTTGATTAATTAATCTCATTATGTGATTTAAAAATAATTTAATCATTTTAAAAATGAGATATGGTTATATTATCTTGACCTTGTGAGATAACTTGATGAATATAAAATAGAATGAAAGAATTTTTCAGCATAATTTTTTACTTTAAATAAAAAAAACAGTTAACTAACAAAATATTTTAAATTGATCAACTTATTAGATGGTAAAAACAAACTTTTTTTTGACATATAGCTAAGCTATACTTTGTCAATAAAAAGACCCGTTTGACTCTATTTCATATTTATTTATGAATTTTTTTATTAATAACTTATCTGTGATAGGTAGCGTCATAGGGTAAGTTGTGGGATGATAAGTGAGTCTTGCAGGGGGCTTCGATGCGTAAATTAGCGCTGATATTGTTGGCGGTGTTTTGCTGGTTACAATATTCACTATGGTTTGGTAAAAATGGTGTCCATGACTATTTGCGTATAAAAAGTGAAGTTGCAGCGCTAGAAACGTTGAACATGACATTTAAAGTACGCAATGAACGTTTATTTGCTGAAATAGACGATTTGAATGAGGGACGCGAAGCTATTGAGGAGCGATCCCGCTCTGAGCTTGGTATGATTAGACCTGGAGAGTCTTTTTATCGAATAGTGAATGAGAATGCTTTTCCAAACCATAAATAAAATTTTTAATTAATAATATTTTTCCGGCCACAAAATTATTTAAAAATATTATGACGAAAAAGTAGTAATTCATAAGAAAACAGTCTAGAACAATGAATAAATTTATATCTAATCATAAAGTGCAAATTGCTGCTTTAATACCTGCCGCTGGTATTGGCAATCGTATGAAAGCGGATTGCCCCAAGCAATATTTGAAAGTAGCGGGAAAAACGATTATTGAACATACCATATCTGCCTTGCTTAAGCAGCCAAGAATTTCCCAAATTATTGTTTCGTTAAATAAGGATGATATCTTTTTTCATCAATTAGCGATTGCAAAAAATGCAAAAATTAAAACAGTCGTTGGTGGTTGTCAAAGGGCTGATTCAGTTTTGGTTGGACTGAATTATTTATCAGACAATTTACAACTAGATCCCTGTTGGGTTTTAGTTCATGATGCAGCTCGACCTTGCTTACATCAAACTGATTTAGATAGTATTATTCGTTTTATTGATAGTAAACAGTCTTCTTATGGTGGTATTTTGGCAGCGCCAGTAAGAGATACAATGAAACGTTCAGTTCAAGGAAAAATAGATATTAGTCATACTGTTGAACGAAGTGAACTTTGGCATGCACTGACGCCACAATTTTTTCCTTTAGCATTAATCAAAAACTGTTTGACTCAAGCATTAGCGCAAAAAGCCGTAATTACCGATGAGGCTTCGGCGCTTGAATATTGCGGTTACCATCCTCAATTGCTGGAAGGTAGAGTGGATAATTTAAAGGTTACTCAACCAGAAGATTTGATGTTAGCAGAATTCTACCTTTCTCGCGCTTTATAAGACTATTGTTAGGAGTATCGTTCATGCGGATTGGACATGGATTTGATGTACATAAATTTGGTGGAGATGGCCCAATTACAATGTGTGGAGTGAAAATTCCCTATGAACAAGGATTAATAGCGCATTCCGATGGTGATGTCGCCTTACATGCAGTGACAGATGCTATTCTTGGTGCAGCAGCATTAGGCGATATCGGTAAAATTTTTCCTGATACCGATCCGACTTTTAAAGATGCCGATAGTCGCGGTTTGCTACGTGAGGCGTATTCGCAGGTGCTGAAAAAAGGATATTGTATTAGTAATCTTGATATCACAATTATTGCTCAAGTACCCAAAATGCTGTCATATATTGCTGATATGCGCAAAAATATAGCAGATGATCTAGGTTGCCATATTGATTATGTCAATGTTAAGGCAACCACGACGGAGGAACTTGGATTTATTGGTAGAAAAGAAGGCATTGCTTGCGCAGCAGTGATTTTATTAGTAAAGGATAATAGTCATGATGGTGACAGCACTTCAGTGGCTGCATGGTAAACCAGTAGCAAGCGGAGCGATAAAATTAACGGCTGAAGATTTTATTGTACGTGAAGATCTGGGATTTTCACCTGAAGGTGAGGGTGAACACTTGATGGTGTATGTTAGGAAAAAGGGCTGTAATACTCTATTTGTAGCTGACCAGCTGGCTCGATTTGTTGGTATTTCTCCACGTAGTGTCAGTTATGCTGGATTAAAAGATAGGCAAGCAGTGACAGGACAGTGGTTCTGTCTTCATTTACCGGGAAAGGAAGATCCCGATTTTAGCCAGTTTTCACTTGCAGGATGTGAAATTCTGCTAGTGAAACGACAGAAACGTAAATTACGTATTGGTTCATTAAAAGGCAATGATTTTGAGTTAACTATTCGACATATTAGTGATCAGCAAGCAGTGGAAACACGTTTGCAGCACATCAGAACATTCGGGGTAGCTAACTATTTTGGTGAGCAGCGCTTTGGTCGTGCGGGTAATAATTTCGTGCAAGCTGAGCGTTGGGCAAAAGGTGAAATTGAAGTTAAGCAGCGTAATAAACGTAGTTTTTATCTTTCTGCCGTTCGGAGTGTTATATTTAATTTTATCGTCAGTGAACGTATGCTTAATAATAAAGTACGTCAGATAATGGACGGTGATGTTATGCAATTAACCGGTAGTGGTAGTTGTTTCGTTGCTAAGAGTGAAGAGTTATCTCAATTACAACTAAGATTGCAGGCTGGCGAAATTCAAATTACCGCTCCGCTATATGGTGAAAAAGAATTAGGAACTCAATCATAAGGTGCGACAGGAAGTCGTCTGACATATTGTTTTTAAAAAGGAATGGACAAAACCAGTCATCCCATTGACTGTAACCTACCGTGACAGGCGTGGCGGGCAACTGCGGGGTCTGAAGCTCACAGGACAATGTAACCTTGCATTGTAAAATGCGATAACGAAACCGTGAGGGAATAGTTATTACCTGCAAGCATCATGCGGATGAGGTGCTAGGTTTATCGGTATGGTTAACATATGTGAACTGTTAATAA
>NZ_NHNG01000658.1:0-7078 GCF_002287155.1 Arsenophonus sp. ENCA | reverse complement strand
CACTGGACTCGAAAAATGCCAATGTCGCAATGCTCGGATACAACGCAATCATATTGCATGTGCTTTTTTAGTCTGGACCCGATTAGCTCAAATTGCTCGAAGTACAGGCAAAACGCTTTATCGTATTAAGCGAGGATTGCTCGATGATTATCTTTGTCAGCAGCTCAAAAAGCCTACAATTATTATGCTATTTGCGTAAGTCCTATAATGGACGAACACGAAGACTACTGGGAGGATAGCGGTGGATATAATCGAATGGCCTGAAAATATCGTCCCTTCCGCTATGAACTGGCAACTGGTGAGTAACAGCAAAACGTTTACCTCAACGTTTACCGGAAGTGTTCAGACGGTGCGTTTCCCCGGTAGCCGCTGGCGATGTAGCTTAACTTTCAATAACCTGACTGAGAATAAGTCGCGTGAACTTGAAGCACTGACTGCTGAGCTTGACGGTGAAAGTGGGCGAATAAAAATTTACAACTGGATACGTAAAGGCTTAACAGAAAGAGGAAAGCCAGTAGTCAGCGTTGCAAATCAAACCGGTAGAATACTGCAAACCAAGGATTGGAAAGTCAGTTCAGTTGTGATGCGAAAAGGGGATTATCTGACGGTGAATAACGAACTCAAAATGGTGACGAATAATGTAACCAGTGATGCTAAGGGTAATGCTGCCATACCGATTTCACCGATGTTGCGATATGCGCCTAAAATAAATGATAACATTGAAACAGATTCACCGTTTGGGATTTTTAAGTTCACAAGTAATGACCAGGGAAATTTCCAGTATCGACCAGGGGTGTTTTCAACGGTAACCTTGGCGTTTGAGGAGGCGCTTAACTAATGCTCTATCATCCGTTTTCAAACAAAATGGTAAAAGCGATAAATGAGAACTATGCGCTTGTTATCGCCGCCCGTTTAGATTTAAAATCCGGCGTGACGCGCGCCCATACCGTGTGGGGGATTTGGTTATTGGGGGTGAACTTTACCAAGGCGTGGGACAGTTTGGTAAAGTTGAGCAGGTTAAGGAACAAAACAATACCAGCCCACAACAACTCATCTTGTCACTGTCAGGGTTTGACTCGTTGTTGATTGGCGATGTCATGAATGAGCGCAGTCGAGGCCGGAATGTACGATTAATGCTGGTTGCTATCAACCAGGAAGGTAAGCCTGAAATAGCAGAGATCATATTCGCCGGTCAAATCTCAACGATTGGCGTAACGACAGGTGAAGAAAATGCGGTTGCCGTGACCGTCTCCAATCGCTTTGAGCGCAGGTCTATGGGATTACCGGACAGATTCACGGATGCGTCATGGCGTAAAAGGAAAAGTGACGATCGCATTTTCCGGTATGTGGCGCAAATGGCTGAGCGAGCGATCTATTGGGGCAGTAAGAAAGATGCGCCCGCTTTTGTGTACAAGTGAAATTTGAGTAAAGATTAATTCACGCTATACTCATGAAATGCTTTTTTTAATCCTAGGACGAACAATGAAAAAACTATTGTTGTTGGTTATCCCAACACTATTTTCTGGCGCGGTATTGGCAAAAGCCGGTGAGAGTACGCTCTCTTTTGGGTATTTGAATGTGAAATCTGGTGGAGTCAAAGATCAGGTTAATTTACTTAAAGATAACGCAAAGAAAGCGAGTGATGAAATTACTAGTCATTTTGGTAAACCGGCAACCCTTTCCTCAGATAGTTACCACGATTTAGGCGGCGCTTTTATGCGTTACCGGTATGAAATAAATGACGAGTGGGGTGTAATCGGCTCAATTGCCTATTCTACCAAGGATTATAATGCCACTGCAAAGGCGGATAAAAATGATAAAAAAGATAGAATACATGCTACAGGTAAAGTAACCGGTAGTTATGTTTCTTTGATGGTAGGTCCCACTTATCGCGTTAATGAATATGTCAGCCTTTATGGATTAATCGGTGGAGCCTATAAGAAAGCTTCTTATGAATCGAATTTACAAGAGTTCAAGGAAGATAAATTAGTTAATAGCGATAAAGAGTCAAATGCGGATAAAAAAACACAGTTAGCCTATGGTGTTGGTATGCAAGTCAACTTCTGGGAAGGGGCTACTTTAGACGTTGGCTATGAACGTTCAGGCAGTGGTGATTGGAAGACGGATGCATTCACGGTTGGTTTAGGCTATAAATTCTAATGCGGCATCCAGACTGGGCAACCAGACTACCAAATACCCTAAGGGCGGCGATGAGTCGCCCTTTTTCATGGGGCGAGCACGATTGCTGTCTGTTTGCTGCCGACTGTGTGATAGCCGTTTGCGATTTTGACCCGTGTTCAGCAATTAGGGGGCGTTATCGCACAAAAGCAGGCGCATTACGAGTATTAAAAAATCAATTTGGCGATTTACAACAAGGGGTAAGCCGTTATTTCAACACGATACCCGTTGAACAGTCGATGCGTGGCGATGTGGTGATGTTTGATGGGGATGAAGGCTTAACACTGGGTGTTTTATGGGCCAACAAGATTTGGGCAGTCACTGATATCGGTGCAAGACCGGTTGATAACATTCCTGTCATGGCATGGAGAATTGAGTAATGGGTAAAATCGTCACAAGCATAATTGGCGCAGGGTTGATGGTCGCTGGCGTACTAGCAACGGGCGGTTTGGGACTGGCGTTGATGGCAGCGGGTTTGGCTGTCCAAACCGCAGGGTCATTGTTATTTCAAGACAAAATGCCAAGCGGTGGCTATCGAGAACAAGCTGAACGCAAGCAGATTTTACGCTCGTCGACGGCGTCAGAAACCGTGATTGTGGGCAAAACAATTTGCTCAGGGCTACTCTTTTTTGCGGAAGAAGAAAAAGGCGAGCAGGATAAAAACGAGAAACTTTTCTTGGCAATCACACTGGCTGGACATAAAATCAGTCGTATTGGTCAAGTTTGGCTTAACGACGATACGATAGGCTCTTTTGGCGATAAAGCCGATTACGAATTACATAACGATAGAAAAAGCGTTGACCCTTATTTAGTCAAAAATGCCCCAAGTTGGAAAAACGACATGATAGGTCGCGGTTTAGCCTGGCTCAGGTTAACACTACGCTATGATGCTGAAAAATACCCCTACGGTGTACCTAACGTTAAAGTGGAAGTCTGGGGCAAAGAACTGTTTGACCCGAGATCGAACAAAACCACTTGGAGTAATAACGGGGCACTGGTTATTTTAGACTATTATCGTAGTTACCTAAAAGTCCCCGATAGTGATATCGATTTCAATGCCTTTAAAGTGGCTGCGGATTTATGTGATGAGTCAGTCACGACACCAGGGGGTAAATCTGAGCCGCGTTATACCTTAAATGGTGCTTATGAGTTATCGGAATCCCCTGCCTCTATCCTTGAGCATATGCACCGCTGTATTGGGGCAGAGCCAACATACATTGCAGGGCAACACGGCATATTAATGTGGGCTTATCATGGCCCTGCTACGCTCAAAATTGAACCGCATCAAATCATCGACACGGTGAGCATTACGCCTGAGCTGCCGTTAAGTGAGGCGACCAATGCTATTTATGGTACTTTTGTTGATGCGGAGCAAAAATACACTAAAACGGACTTTAGCCCTATTGTAATGGCTAAATGGGTGGAAGAAGATGGACTTGAGATTAAAGAAAATATTGATTATCGCTTTGTCAGTAGCCCTTACCAGGCACGGCGGCTTGCCAATCTCTATTTGCGCAAGAAACGAGCAGGAAGACGTGTTCAGTTAACGTTAAATCTAGACGGTTACGCTTATCGCCCTGGCGATGTGGTATTGCTCGATTTACCTAATCTAGGAATAAAAGCGCTTGAATTTCGCGTGGCTGAATGGAAATTTCATCCGCAGGAAGGCGTAGAAATTCTGTTAGAAGAAGACGGCGCTTATATTTACGATGATATTATTGGTAAGCCTTTTGAAAGACCGCCATTTACTGGGCTCCCAACAGGAGGGGTCGCCGCGCCGATAAATCTTACCTTTATGCCTGTCAATATCGGCGATGTGGTTCAAGGTTACTTAAGCTGGCAAAATGCCGCGGCGGATGTACGTTACAGTACTGTAAATATTATTGAGGAAGGCAAAGTCATTCAAACGATTCAAGTGCCAGGTGAACGTGTTGATATTGCTGGATTACCAAGAGGAACCTATCGCGTTGAAGTCAGGGCCGTTAACGCAGCAGGAGCGATATCACAACCCACCATTCGTGATTTTTCAATCGTAGCCCCATCTCCACCAATCAATGTTGACATTACGGTAGGCATGTTTTCATTAACCGCTGCTCCTAGGTTAGGCGATTCAGCCGCCTATGGTAGTACATTTGAATTTTGGTTTAGCGATAAAAAATTGGCAGACGCATCAGAACATGAAGTCATTAATCATGCCACTAAAGTCGGACAAGGTCAGTTCTGGACACAAGAGAACCTTAAAGTTGGCCATGAATATTTTTTCTATATTCGCACCATAAACAGCTATGGAAAATCGCCTTTTGTTGAGGCATCAGGCAAACCGGATAGTTTACCCGGTGATATTCTTGATGAAATTGATAAAAAAATTAACGATACGGAAGCGATTAAGCAGCTGAAAAAAGGAATAGACAGCAGCACCGAAGCGATACTGGAAAACGCGAAGGGACTTAACGGCAATACACAATATTTCATGCGTCAAAACGGCAAAATGAAAGCGGAAATTGTCAGGGTAGACAATTATGTGGTAACCGAGACTAAAGCCTTAGCCGAGTCTATCCATCAGGTCAGAGCGACAGCGGATAAGTCATGGGCAGCCGCTCAGAATTCGCTACAAGCTAAGTATGACATGAAAAAGGGTGAGGCTTCTGCAACGTGGACATCGTTAGTCAAGATTCATTACGACGGTGTGGATTATGACGCTGGCATGGTAATTGGTGCTGAACTTAAAAACGGTAAAGTCACAACGCAGATTGGCTTTAGCGCCCAGACTTTCATTGTTTACAATCCGGCTAATGGCAAGATGGAGCCTGTTTTTGCTATCAAAAATGGCCAGGTATTTTTGCGCACAATTTTTATTGACAAAGGAACGATTGAAGAATTATTAATCGGCTCTGTTATCCAGTCAAAAAATTATCAAGCAGGGGATACCGGTTTCAAAATAGATGGTGAAACAGGTATCGCAGAATTTAATCGCTTAGTAATTAATAAAGATTTTAAAATTAATGGTGATGCATCCAGAATAGTACTAGATAACACAGGGCTTGCCGTTTATCCCAGTTCTGGTGGCGTGATAAAACTGGGCAGGAGGCCATGATGGCGGATTACGGTTTGTTTGTTGATTTGAAAGACGGTTTTAAACCCTTTGAAATAACGGATAAAAGTCAGATATTAACTAAGTTATTGAGTGCAGTTAGTCCCAACTTAAAGCAACGATACCACAGTTTTACCATCCCTGAAGCGAACAAGTATCATCTGATAATTGTGACTAAAGTCGTATCTCGACTCTATTTTGTCTCTAATAGTTATGCGGTAAGGCCGCTCACGCTTGAGGATATACGCATAGAAGGAAACCAGTTAAAATTTAGTTTTGATAAATGGGGAATTCACTGGTATTGGGGTGGCTCAGGTGGTGGAGTTTCTCAACAAGGCAGGTTTATTTACGATGGTGATTTTGAGAGTCGATTTCAGATAGATGTTTATGGACACCCTAAGCAAGCGACACAAGGCGACTATGGTTTATTTATTGGCGGATTAGGTAATGCAGTAGAAATAACGCAACAGTCAAAACTGGGATATTGTGTATTTAGAAAAAAAATAACGATTAGTGCCAATGGTATTTATACTATTCCAAATAATGTACCAAGCATTGATAAAAGTTTAGTTTTTATCAGACCAACAAATCAAAATGCAGTTGTTTCTATCTCTAGAGATAATAAAAATATTTATAGTAATGCGCAAACAGATGTTTACGTTTTAGTATTTACTACTGATTTTACGCTAGTACCAGCAGATTACGGCCTACATATTTATAATACAAAAGGCACACTAAGTTATTCATCTAATTATTTGCCGTTTTTAGTAGGCGCTAATATAACATTAACTCAATGGGGAGTAACGGCGCCATTTGCCAGGCCGATGCTACAAGCAAATGAATGTGCTGAAATGATAGATCGTATTTATCAGGATTGGACATATTGTCGAGCTAGCGGGTACTGTTTCCAAGGTAACAAAATAACAATTCAGCCTGGCAGAAATTTGGAGTGGGTATTTGTGGATACATCAGCCATTGATTACATCAGTTACAGCACGCCATCTTACGTTATTGACTTCGACCTTTATTTCTAGAGAAAAATTATGATATATACCACACAGGAACAATTACAACCGTGTCAGGCTCTTCTATTGTCAAAGGCACAGGCACGAAATGGAATAGTAACAATCCACTGGTATCACCTAGCATGTTAATGCTAATTAAAAATGTTAACAGTGACACGGAATTAGTTCTTGCTGAAGAAGCAACATTTTCAGCTACCGACACAACATACACGATTAACCTCACTGAACCAAATAATAATTCTGATGCAGCAAGAGCACTGGTTGCAGCTAACACTTACGGGCACCTCGAAAAACTCAAGATTTTCAATTAACCCTTGGCTTTCATTCTAAATAATTAGATTTTTTTTGATTATCACGCTACTGATTCTATCGCACATTGCCCTGGCTAGGGCCATTTGACCCATTCTGGGCGTCAGAAAGCCACGATGCACGCGCTCTGGAAGTACGCCAACCGCTTTAGGTTGTAACATGCTGCCATCATCGTCATGGCAAAATTAGCGCGCACCTGTCCAATGGTGCGGATCAGTTTTCTACCCATTTGTTCCATCGCCGCAAATGCATGTTCAACCCGTGCCCTAGTCTTTGCAATCCTGTGGTTTCGCCCTTGCTGAGTCTTG
The DNA here is from genome assembly GCF_002287155.1 of Arsenophonus sp. ENCA. Classification (NCBI taxonomy): domain Bacteria; kingdom Pseudomonadati; phylum Pseudomonadota; class Gammaproteobacteria; order Enterobacterales; family Morganellaceae; genus Arsenophonus; species Arsenophonus sp. ENCA. Next base: position 167 of record NZ_NHNG01000658.1, on the reverse strand, counting down.
GACAACGGTTTGTTTCGATGGCCTTTACCCTGAATCTGGCTCCTATAGCCGTTTGCCTTCAGCCAAGCTTCCCGCTCCGCAGAGGGATAGCCTCGGTCGGCGTAGATATTGCGATTGGTGTTGGCCTTGTCAATGACCCTTTCGAAATGCTGACTGTCGTGGGTGCT
>NZ_NHNG01000166.1:0-1679 GCF_002287155.1 Arsenophonus sp. ENCA | reverse complement strand
CAATGATAGCTCGCCATTTCTCGTCTGTACGGTAAATTCCCATCTAATATTTCTCCTTAATTGTTAGCGTCGAACATCATGACAAATTAGGAGAAGTGAAAAAATGTGGGGATTTAACGACGCTTACGTTTTTCTGATGGGTTTGCGGGTCAAACACATTGACCACCAGAATGGTACCGACACCGTGGTCATAAATAGCGCGCAAGGCTTGTGGCAGGGTAAATCCTCTTCTCTCATCGCCAAACTGCGACGCATCCTTTTCCGACAGGCTCAGGCTCAGGGTATTGACCGGGCCTTTCGGCGCGGTACCGACCAGCCCAATCACGGACGATTCTCCCGTTTTGACCGGACGGGTCCCGCGTTCAATTTCCAGCGTATCAACGCCGTGATGGTTTTCTCTACTCATGGGGTGACCTCGTTACTTTTTGTGTCTGCTGGCACTTTTCCGCGTTTTCTGGCTGGCATCGCTAATGCTGTGCTGACCGGCACTTCGACGGGCCTGGCCTCATCAGCGGGAAGCGCCACGGTGTCGCTCGACAAGGTGATTGCCGGTGCCAACGGTGCCGTCACGATGGGGTCGACGGGAGTTTCTGCTTCCTGACCCAGAAAGGTTAAATAGCCCTGGGCTTCCAGCCCCAGCACATAATCGTTATCCATCGGCAAGGTCACTTCCTGACCCGGCCAGAACATCACATCCAGGATGCGGCCATCCGGTAAACGTAACGAAGCACCCCCCATCTGTTCGCCGTCATAACGATAACGGGCCGGTTTGCCGGTCGGCCGTTGGGCCTGTTGTGATCGTTGTTCAAAATCCGTCAACGGTTTGGCGGGTTCGGGGGGCGGTTCGGGATAATCAAAGCCCAGAAAAGTCAGATAGCCCTGCGCTTCCAGCGAGACAATAAACGGATGATCGACCGGCACATCGACGACCTGACCGGGATAAAACATCACATCCTGGGTACGGCCATCGGCCAAACGCAGGGGTGCCCCATTCGGGGATTCACCGTTGTAGCGAAACTTCGCCATAAGCCACCTCGTTATTCTCTGTCTTCATGATATCTTCCCGGGTACGCGGTAAGGCCTCCTGCGGGGCGTCCTGCACAAACCAGGTTTCTGTCGCGACCGTTAGCGCGTATTGCCATAAGCCCTCGGATTGCCCCAAAAAGACCTCATCTATCAGCCACAGTGGGCGGCGACAGTCCGGCGGCATAAAGCCCCCCACGGCCTGACGCAGCGTATCGAGGGTGGCAATCGCCCCCTCGTTACCGTTAAGCTGGCGCATCACCAGGGTCAGCGTGAAATGCAGCACCCGCGGCTGGAATACCATGCCCACATCCTGAATGTCGCCAAAACGCGAGCGGGCAAAACTGAGCAGCACCGCACCGAGTGGATGATTGAGATGAAAGCGTTCCGGCTGCTCAGGAAAGAAGGTGACCTCCAGCTGCGGTAAGCGTTTTGTCAGTAGGGCCAGGAGGGCGCGCATGATATCGAGCGTCATTCAAAGTCCTCCAGTAAGCCGCCGGGACCGCTAAAGCGCGCCGGACGGGCATGAACATGAAAAGCCCCCGGCTCCGGGAGCACCTGACCACTGGCGGCGATACCTAACGTCAATTTGCCGTCACGCAAGGCTTCCAGCATTTTCAGGCTGCCGCGATACACCTCTTTTATCGCCTCGGGCA
>NZ_NHNG01000342.1:0-1687 GCF_002287155.1 Arsenophonus sp. ENCA | reverse complement strand
ATGGGTAGAAAACTGATCCGCACCATTGGACAGGTGCGCGCTAATTTTGCCATGACGATGATGGCAGCATGTTACAACCTAAAGCGGTTGGCGTACTTCCAGAGCGCGTGCATCGTGGCTTTCTGACGCCCAGAATGGGTCAAATGGCCCTAGCCAGGGCAATGTGCGATAGAATCAGTAGCGTGATAATCAAAAAAAATCTAATTATTTAGAATGAAAGCCAAGGGTTAATTGAAAATCTTGAGTTTTTCGAGGTGCCCCACATTTAGTGTATTGACCACCCAACTTTCTAATGGTAGTGGCTCAACATTTACGGTCCAGTGTCCGCCTAATGATACTTATACGACCGTATTAACCAGTAGTAATAACAGCGCACCGACAACTATATATAGTACACAACTTGGTACCACACCTCGTTATGTTAATTTAGCTAATGACTCAGAGGGTGTTTACTATGGTGTTTATACTAGTAACCCATCGCCCACTCCAGGCACTGCACTTGCTAATAGTGCTGCACTGGTCTCCAACCCAGCTACCTCAGGTGGTTTAAGTACTTATACCTTATACCTTGTATGGCCTAATCCAAGGCAATGGCGCAAATACGGGTATCAGTGCAGGAACCTATACTGACGTATTAACGGTAACATTATCCTGGTGATCATGGAGGAATACTATATGATCAATGTTTCGTAACCCTCTTTATGTTGTTTTTCGACACTATGGTTATTGACCTTATTCTTCTTCGCATCTTCAGCTCAATCTGCTAACCATGTCATGATTTGGCCGATGGATCCGGTATTAACCGCCAACGATAATGCTACTGAATTCTGGATCGAAAACAAAGGCACCGAAGCAACCACCATGCAGATCAGAGTGATTGGCTGGCAACAAATCGATGGCCAAGATCGCTATAGCAATCAACAAGCGGTGGTCGCCAGTCCACCATTTATGCGGATTGAAGCGGGTCAAAAGCAGCTGATCCGCTTAATAAAACAAGCTACCGTCCCCGCTGGCAAAGAGATAGCCTACCGCTTATTAGCTGATGAAATATTGACACCAGAACAATTAGCAGCGCCGAAGATTGGTATCAATATGCAGATGCGTTATTCTATTCCACTGTTTGTTTATGGTGAAGGTATTAACTATCTGCGTGGTTCAGGCGATCCAATTCAACTGGATCAAAAATATCTCAGTTGGCAGTTAACCCGCTTAAATGGCAAGCCAGCCATCAAAATTACCAATCGAGGCCCAATTCATGCTCGTTTAAGTAAGGTTGCCGTGCAACAAGGTAAAAAACACATTGTGCTGGCGGATAGCCTGTTTGGTTATGTGTTAGCTGGCTCGAGTTATATCTGGCCATTACCCGCTACCGTTAAACAACCACAACGGCTAACAGCACAAATTAATACCGATAAACAACTATGGCAAGCATCTAGAACTGGACTGTACCAGTAAAGATGAAAACCATTCATTTAACAGGTAAATTAGCCAACTTATTTACCTTACCCATACCGCTAATGTCGACATGTCAATGCCAATTGAATTCTGATCCACTTTGCTAAAGTAAAACTGACCCACCTGTTTTTGTTTGGAGTCGCTTATTCCTCAGGGGGTAGCGCTTAAATGGGCACACCAGGTCAGTTTCGGATCGGTAGTGACACCTAGCGACGCGTCACCAGATGGCCGG
>NZ_NHNG01000746.1:0-1691 GCF_002287155.1 Arsenophonus sp. ENCA | reverse complement strand
TACAGGTTTCGATCTTGACCAGCGGGTCACCCAACTTGTCGATCGTCTGTTGGTGATACTGGTTTGCAAAGAGGTCATTCTTAATGGCGCTGCGTTTCTTCATGGTGGTTAGCTCAGTAGACCAGCTTCCGATAACTTTATCAGCAAAATCAAACTCGGCTTAGGTTTTTCGAGGTGCCCATTAGTGATAAAAGTAAAAAATAATAAATATTTAATTTTAGCAAACTGGATTGAAGTATTGTGATATATAAATTTAGTTTTTGCTTTAATTAATTAGTAAGTTATTGCTATCAATTATTTTAATTCTGCTATTGATTGTTTTTTAGAAGTATAAATGATTGATATTTGAGATGCTGCAAAATATCTTTGCGATTTATTCTTATTCAATGGGAGGATACAAATAAAATGTTAAATTCAACATCTCAGATTGGCAATTATTCATCTCAAATAGTTAATCAACAGGTTGCATCTGCACAAATCGATACGACTACGAATACAGAGAATAAACTTAGCTCTCAATTAAAAACCGTAGGAAATTCTAGTATTGATCTACTTGCGGTAAAAGAAAAGGAAAATGATTTATTTGAGGTAATTAAAAGTAATGAATATCTTCTAACTATTGCCAATACATCTCAATCTACGGAGCAAGCTGACAGGTTTTATCGAGCTGGATTAGCTGTCGGGATTGTTAATGATTTTTCAACGAGTGATATAGTGGTACAAATAGACCGGGCAAAAATTAAGACTAATAACATTTGCGGAGCTTTTCCTGTAGAAAATTTTTCTATAGAAAATCCAAGTGATGACCAACTAGCGGCAATTAAATATAGAGGGATAGGTTTTGTGAAGAGTCTTCTATCAGTTGCTCCTAGCACTCCTTTGGACTCGACCGTCTATGCTCAGGCATTAAATATTGGTAGTGTGGCTGAAAATAGAGGAGGACCGACAGTACAATGGTTAAGCATTTTTCAACTATGTGGAATGTGCGTGATGGTTTATATCAAAAGCAGCGGCAGCAGCAATAAAAAATAATTAATTAACCGTTATTTTATTTTCGGCTCTTCTCTTCGTTAAATAGAGAGGAGCCGATATTTTTTGTTTAAGAGTAATAGAAAACGTTATTTATTTAAATAGTGCATTTTTTATTGTAATTGGGTTTATTAATTAAATTTTTAATTAATTTTTATGGTATTTAATTAAGATTAAGTATTAAAATTTTTGAGCATCGTTGATAATTATAAAGCGCTTGTTTTTTATTGGCAACATATCAACTTTTGCGGGGAAAAATCCTCTTTCTAGAAACCAGTGAGTACTTCGGGTTGTTAATACAAAAAGTTTTTCTAAATTTAAATTTTTGGTTTGTAGAGTAATGTGTTTAAGCAGTTTTTCACCTCTTGATAAATTACGATAGTCAGGATGTACAGCCAGGCAAGCCATTTCTCCAGACTTTTCTTCTATATACACGAGTTTCGCACAAAACTAATTTGGGTACGCTAATAAAACACGGATGTGCTCAGCAATAGCATTTTTGATTACGTCCCAATTTTGTTGATAAAGGGTTATTTTTTCAGATATACGACGTTTATGTTGTTCAAACCACGCAGAAATAGCGAGAAAAATATGATTTCTTTGCGCTCGGCTCGTGCGAGCCTGACAGCGTTCAATACCACAATTTTGTTTAACTTCTCGAT
>NZ_NHNG01000618.1:0-1693 GCF_002287155.1 Arsenophonus sp. ENCA | reverse complement strand
TAACAAGCTGAAAATTCAGCGGCTAAATTTTTCAATTCTTCGACTGATAATCCAATGATTGCTTTACATAAACGATTATCTCGTAACAGCCGCTCTTTGTTGATCATTTCAAACCTTTATTCTCTAAGTTAAACCTCTTTTTATTCTCAATAGCGTGACAAAAAATGCAAGTCTCTATTCAGCAACTAGTTTAATGAAACAGAAGCTTGGCCTGGCCTGTACATTAATCAGTCGGCCAAAAATCCTGTTGCTAGATGAACCTGGAGTGGGTGTTGATCCTATTGCTCGTCAAGAGCTTTGGCGAATGGTTCATGAACTGGCTAGCGATGGTATGCTGATCCTTTGGAGTACATCCTACTTAGATGAAGCTGAACAATGCCGAGATATTTTACTGTTAAATCAAGGGCAACTACTTTATCGAGGGATACCGCAGGCATTAACTAATAAAATGGCTGGACGCTCATTTTTACTGCAAGTTCCAGCATCTAAACGCCGCGCATACTTACAAGATGCACTATTATTACCACAAACTACGGATTGTGTTATTCAAGGGCACTGTATTCGCCTGATCTTAAAACAAAACAGCCTGCAAAACGATTTCCTCGCCAGTCTAAATTTAGCGGATAGTAAACTTATTACCGCTAAACCCCGTTTCGAAGATGCTTTTATTGATTTATTAGGTGGTAGCCCATCGCAACGTTCTGAGCTTGCGGAAATTATGCCGCAAATTCCAGCTGATCCGACTGAAACCGTCATTGAGGCACAAAATCTTAGCAAACTATTCGGTGACTTTGCCGCTACGGATAATGTTAACTTTACGGTTAAACGTGGTGAAATTTTTGGCTTGCTAGGTCCTAATGGCGCCGGCAAATCAAAAACATTTAAAATGATGTGCGGATTAATGGTACCAAGCGCAGGCAGGGCATTAGTCTTGGGGATGGATCTAAAAATAAGCTCGAATAAAGCCCGCCAACATCTTGGCTATATGGCGCAAAAATTTTGACTATACGGTAATTTAACAGTTGCTCAGAACTTAAAATTTTTCTCTGGTATTTATGGCCTTAGTGGCAGTCAGCAACAGCTAAAAATCAGTAACATGATCAAGGCCTTTAATTTAAATCCAATACTGCAACAAACCACCGATGAATTACCATTAGGCTTCAAACAGCGACTAGCCTTAGCCTGCTCGTTGATGCATGAACCGGATATACTTTTCTTGGATGAACCCACTTCAGGTGTTGATCCCCTGACGCGAAGAGAATTTTGGTTACATATTAACGGCATGGTAAATAAAGGCGTTACCGTAATGGTTACCACTCACTTTATGGACGAAGCGGAATATTGCGATCGAATTGGCTTAGTTTACCACGGTAAAATTATTGCTGCTGGCACACCCGATGAATTAAAAAGCCAAATCGCCACGGCAGAAAATCCAGATCCGTCGATGAAACAGGCTTTTATTACACGAGTTTCGCACAAAACTAATTTGGGTACGCTAATAAAACACGGATGTGCTCAGCAATAGCATTTTTGATTACGTCCCAATTTTGTTGATAAAGGGTTATTTTTTCAGATATACGACGTTTATGTTGTTCAAACCACGCAGAAATAGCGAGAAAAATATGATTTCTTTGCGCTCGGCTCGTGCGAGCCTGACAGCGTTCAATACCACAATTTTGTTTAACTTCTCGAT
>NZ_NHNG01000134.1:0-1699 GCF_002287155.1 Arsenophonus sp. ENCA | reverse complement strand
ATAGTAACAAACAAAGAGAATCCCACCCGTGAATACGTCAAATCTATCATGGATGCCCGTTGGTCTGTTGAAGTTTATCATCGAGAAGTTAAACAAAATTGTGGTATTGAACGCTGTCAGGCTCGCACGAGCCGAGCGCAAAGAAATCATATTTTTCTCGCTATTTCTGCGTGGTTTGAACAACATAAACGTCGTATATCTGAAAAAATAACCCTTTATCAACAAAATTGGGACGTAATCAAAAATGCTATTGCTGAGCACATCCGTGTTTTATTAGCGTACCCAAATTAGTTTTCTGCGAAACTCGTGAATAATACAAAATAAATAATAATATTTACTATTATTTATTTAATTTAACTAATTCAACAATACTATTTTACTATAATATACAACTCAATAAGTCCATCTAAAACATTGTAATTCTAATATCCTATTTTATATTAAGCTATAGACATTATCATTATTAATAAAATTAAATCATTTTAAATTAATAAAAATATTTTAATACAACAATATATAACAATTACATTAAAAGTTAAGATATATTAATGCAATCTAATTGTAAAATAAAGATTGGACACTCTATCTTTACTATTTTTTAAATAATATATAGTATTTAAATTTCATCTGATGGATAAAAAATCATTGTAGAAACTTATTATTATAAGCATAAAAATACTTTTAAAAAATATGTTATTTTCATTTAAGGATATAAAATTATCTGACAAGCAAATATTATTTAAGCTTTAATTATAATTAAAAAATAAATAGTTTCATAACTAATATAACGTAAAGTTATATCATTAAATTTACGATAAAAAATAATAAAAATCTGCTATATTAATTTATATTTAAGCTTCTACTTTAATAATAAAATTAATTTATAATATTTTTCATACACATAACTTATGGAGAAAATAATGCATAAAAGTATGACTGCTGTACTGCTTTTGCTCTGTTCAGTTACTGCCTTAGCAAATTCACCGAAAATCGTTGCGCATCGTGGAGGAACTGCCGATGCGCCAGAAAATACCATTTATGCCATTGATCAGGCATTGAAAAATGGCGCCGATAAAATATGGATCACCTTACAACTTTCCAGTGATAAAGTCCCCGTATTATATCGTCCATCGGATTTAAATACATTAACCAATAGAAGTGGCCCGGTTTCCTCTTACTCTGCACAGCAGCTTATAAAGGCTGATGCCGGCTACCGTTTCGGTTCCCGTCATAACCATCTTTATTGCAATAAAGGAATAGTCATTCCGACCTTGAAGCAAGTACTGCAACAGTTTCCAGCGACCGATTTCTATATCGATCTAAAATCTCCCGATGCCGATCCTTACGAACAAGCAAAAGCAATTGAAAAAGTGTTAAAAGAAGAAAAAGCGTTTCGACGTACTCGCTTTTATTCCACCAACCAAGCTTTCTTGAATGCTTTATCTGATCATGTACAACGTTTTGAAAGTCGTGATGAAACGCGTGATGTTCTGGCAAATATTACTATAAACTAGTTGCTGAATAGAGACTTGCATTTTTTGTCACGCTATTGAGAATAAAAAGAGGTTTAACTTAGAGAATAAAGGTTTGAAATGATCAACAAAGAGCGGCTGTTACGAGATAATCGTTTATGTAAAGCAATCATTGGATTATCAGTCGAAGAATTGAAAAATTTAGCCGCTGAATTTTCAGCTTGTTA
>NZ_NHNG01000202.1:0-7103 GCF_002287155.1 Arsenophonus sp. ENCA | reverse complement strand
ATTGAACATCGATTCCGCCTGTTCGCGGTGATCGACCGGCACCGCCAGATCATGCTCATCGAGCACGATATCGGTAAACGCCTGTTTCTCTCTTAACAGGATATTGCTGTCCGCCCCCACTGCGCGTTTGGTTTCATACAGCGCCAAGCGGCCTTTACCAAAGGTCGGCACCTTGACGCCTTCTTTTTCTAACCTGACGAGAGGAAACAGCTTTTCCCCAATCAGGCTGGCATTGCGGTATTCAGCGGCAATATGGGTCAGCACCGGGTCGTTTGCCCGTTTGCTTTTTAAATAATCAGACATAGGACTCTCCTGACAGGCAGCGCTTCACCGCCACTTCGTAAGGGATGGACTCACGCGCCTTAAGCGCCATGGCCTGTTGATGCAGCGTATCCGGATCGGATGCGCGCTCACTAAAGGTCAGACTGTTTTGTGGCGTGTTGTATCTTCCCGGCACCGCCCGCTGACTAAAATCAACCAACGGGGTAGCGCTGGTCAACAGGGACTTGACGGCATCAACGAGTGGTTGCGTTTTGCTGCCCTCACTGAAGGTCAACGCCTGCTCTTTGCCCGACAAGGCATCCAGTAACGCCACCACCACCGCTTGTCCAGCAGGGGCCAGGCGCGCTTCATTAATCAGATTTTCGGCAAACACCACATTAACCTCATGCGCCAGGTTAGCGACCTGAGCGGCCTTTTCGGCCTGATGGGCGCTTAGCTGTTGCTTTAAGGCGGCGTTCTCGGCTTGCAGCCGTTGGTTTTCTACTTCATGTTTTTCCACGGTAAGGCTCTCCGTTATAGGGGGCGGCGTCATAAGCCCCGGCTCAGAAAAGGGTTGGGTCGGGGTGCTTAAGACGGTCGTGTCTGGCGGGTTGCCCAGGGCGTGGCTCAGGGACGCCCGTAAACGGGTAAACAGCGGATCGTGATCGCACTGCATGTCTTCACTCAACACGACGACCCCTTCTTCGCCTTCACTAAAGGTCACCGGCTTAAGGCCCTTGACCGCAGGCGGCTGGGCACCCAGGAAACCGACGTGTTGCAAATAGTAAATACCGGGTACCGGATTATGGGGTGAATCTGGCGCATAAAAGGCGGCTGAGATTTTTTTGTAACGCCCACTGAGCACGGATTCGCTAAATGTCGGCTCCAGTTGTTGGGGTTCGGCTATCAGTGAGCGTCCTTGCGCCGACAGCCGTTTGATCCAGCCATAAGCCGGTGCATTGGTCGTCGGATGACCGATCACGATTGGGGCTTCATGCAACGCCGGATCATAGGCATTCGCACAGACATGCAAATCGTTTTCACTAAATGTCACTCTGTCACCGTAGCCGGTAATATAGTGGCCTGGCTTGAGAATATGCAGGGGTTTCATGGCACCTCCATAGACTATCAGGATGATAGTCTATGTTGGGTTGGCTGATTTTACTTTTAAAGCGCTTTAAAGCTTTTCATTTGCGTATTGTCTTTCAGCATTCGCATACCACTTCTGCGAGCGGGCATAACGCGGTCAGGAAGGGGTTTATAAAGCTTTATAAAGGATGGAAAGGCTCTCAGGCATCGCATTGTATCATTTAAGCCCCTGAGCGCCTCAGACAGCGCTTAGCGCTGGGCGGCCTGTTGCAGATAATCAAGCACGTCATCGAGCAGCTGGCGTTTAACCTCAGCGTCTAACTGTCCCGCTTCGGAGACCGGCAGATACGGACGCGGGGGGAGTGTCACCGAGTTACCCCTTCCAGCCTTACCGCCCCGTTGATGAATGCGGGCATAAACGCGATTGGTGCCGACCAGTGCCTGATGCGCATCATATTCCGATGTCACGCTGCGGCGTAAATGCCCGTCCCGGGAGAGCGTCATACCCTGGCGGGCGAGTGCCGCGACCGACGGTTGCCAGCGTGGCCGTCCCTGTTCTTCAAAATTAAGGTCGGTCGCCGTTTTCAGCGTTTCAGACCAGCTGCGCATCAGTGGCGTCAGGTCGTAAGCGGCGTTCTCCAGTTGCTTCAGGGCCTGTTTCAGGTCGTTATCGGTTATCTCAACCGACAGGAGAGTGGGTTTCATTGAGTGCCCCCGAGTGCTTTGATAGCGACGGCGTGTAACGGCCCCTGATAGCGGGTTAAGTCCGGTCGATACCCTTCACCGGGGTTATACGACCAGCCGATATCCGGGGAAAACACCGTATGATTGTTGAGTGTCAGCTGGGCCACCGGCTGCATTTCGCCGGTTTTGCGCGAGACCACTTGCAACGACCAGCGCAGGCGGTCGCCGGACGTTTCCACGGTGAGTCCGCGCGCCTTCACGTCACGCGCAGACAGGGCAATGACGCTACAGCGACAGCGCCAGCCATTGGGCGGGTAGAGCGCGCGCCATAGCGGGTCATCGGCATGAAATACCCGGCCATGCAGCGCCAGGTGGCTTTTGCGGGTGCGATTATCGCGTATCGCCACATACATCCAGTAGGGGCGCGCCGCGACATTCTCCCGCATTTCTGCCCAGCGCCCGGCGTTGTAGAGGGTAGTGAGATTGGTGCGGTAAATCGTCTCAAGGCGCTGCGGACTCCCCAGTTGTACAGTGACCGGCTCACCGCTGACCGGGTCAGTGGTCTCCTGTTGCCCCCACCATCCCTTGGCCTGCAGTACCGGGGTTAATTCCTTGGCAAACCATTGCCCGGTTTGCCCCTCAACCAGCGAGGTGTCCAGCGCCTGATAAATGTCCTGCAGAATATCCAGTCGCGTCACCTTGGCCACCGCATCCTGCACCATCTGCTCGAGTGAGTGCAGCAGCGGTGCGATATGCGCCTGGTCCTGGCTGCGCGGATGACGCCCAACCACCCAGGGGGGCCGTATTTCTCACTAAAGCGCATCCAGAACGACCAGCCCGCTTTCTTGAACGTCACCGGCCAGAAGCACAGCGACAGGTCAGCAAAGCCATAAGGGTTATCAAAGGTAGCGTCTTGCGTCGCCACCACAAATTTGCGTGGGGGCAATAACTCACCCGCGAGTCCCGACTGCTGGGCCTGAAAGCGCAGGCGATTCTCGGTATCAAAGGTAAACCACTCCGGCGGCTTGCCCACCACATCGGTCACCACCAAATGCCGCCCGTCTTTGACCCAGGTCAGTTCGGCGGGTTGATAGCCAAAAAAGGCCGCATCCAGCAGCTCGCCGATGATACGGTTCATGTCCCACTGTGCCAGGGTCTGTTCAATAAAGCGCACCACCTGCGCGGGCGCTTGTCCCGCCTCCAGTCCGCGCTCCAGGCATTTGACCGCCGATTTACGCCGCCGGATACTTCTGCCGACCAGGGGTTCAGCGCGCAACTGGCGGTAAACGCCAATCGCCTGACCCCGCGCGCGCAATATCGGGTCGGGATTGGGTAAATGGCCAAACAGCTGACCCAGGCCCGCGGGACTGCGCGCCCGGGTGGCGATGTCACTGAATAACGCTTTTTTATCGATAATCATCAATATCCCTCCAACAATGACGAAGCCTGACGCGGGCAACAGGAGTAAGCCCGCACCGGACCCTGCGGCTGGTCAGCGGCGTTAAGCGCTAAAAACAGCGCCCAGGCACGGTCAGCATGACCTGCAGCGTCACTGTCGGCGACAAAACGCGGTGCCCCGGTCGGACTCATTACTTTTTTCAGTTTATGCAAATCAGCCCGCAGTGCCCCATCACCCTGTGGCAGTCGCAAGCGGCGGTCTTCAAACACCTCTTTACCGCGGGTGGCCAGCGTCAGCTTGTTGGGCGGTGTGAATAAGACCCCTTCAACACGGGTGCTGCCATGACGGCGCTTCGCATCTTCCACCGGCTTCTCCCCCATGCCAGTCTGGTCCATGCAGCAGCGCAGCACCCGGTAGTGGGCAAAGACCGCATCGAGCAGTGCATCCTGCTCGGCAAACGGGGCGCGTTTGCGGGTAATGATGTCGCGCGTCCAATACACATCGCCGACCTGTTCAATCACCCAAATCACAAACAGGTCGTGGCGCAGACCGATATCGACCCCAACAAAACAGGGACCACCCTGATAGTGCTCAGGCTTGCCCGCCTGCGGGTGTTCAACGCCATCAATCAGGTCATAGGAGAGCCAGGCAGAGACTTCATCCAGCCACTGCAGTTCAAATTCCTGTGACCAGGCGTCGTTATCATTAAGCGCCTGTTTGAGAGCAGTAACATCGCGGGGCAAGCCCTCTTTCACCGCCTGGTGAATATCGACCACATGGCGCGACCAGACGCTGTCCAGTGACGGGTCGGTCATCAGTTCATAAAACTTGTTACCTTTGCCATTGGGGGTAGAGGTGACGCGCAGCTTGTAGCCGTTCGATATCACCGGAAACAGCGCCGACCAGATTTTGCGGCTGTCGGCATGAAAGGCAAACTCATCGAGAAACACGTTAGCCGCAAAGCCGCGCGCCGTATCGGGGTTAGCCGGGAGTGCAGTAATGCGTGAGCCGCCGGGCAACACTGCTTCTAGCATCGTGTAACGTTCGCTGCCCGGGCCTTTTACGCTGCCTTCGATTTCACGGATAGCCAGGCCGTAGGCTTGACAATGCTTTTTTACCCCTTCTTCCATCGCTTCCTTGGCCTGGCGCTCACCGCGCGATAAAATCACCCAACGCGCCACCCCACCCATCGCTTCCACGACAAAACAGTCATCGACAATTTCCAGCGTGGTGGTAAAGGTCTTGCCGGTCTGGCGAGCAAAGCAACCAATTTTGAAACGCGCGGGATCCAGCAGCCAGCGTTGCTGATACGGGTAGAGTTCAACGTTTTTGCTCATGCGATAATCCCGTAAATTTCTTCACGCACCCGCTTCAGGGTGTCCAAACTGACATGTCCCTTACCTTGTTTCTGGGCTTCCTGCTCGACGGCAGCCATCTCTTCGCTGATTTTTTTAAGCTGTCCCTGGAGTTTTTTCAGGCTAACGCTGGCATGAATAATGGGTGCCAGATTTTTTGACATGCGAGCAAACCGCTCAGCCCGTTCAACCGGCGATAAATCATCCAGGGTAACATCCTGTGAATCCAGCAGGCTATTGAGTAATTCCGTCTGCACCAGCGCCATGATGGACTCTGAGCGCTTATCCTGGTCATCGGGAGCCCCTTCCGTCAGTTGCCGCGCCGCTTCCGTCGCGGCCCGGATAGTGGCAAAACGTTGCTGGACTTTTTGACCGTAACGGGCAATGGAGGCCTGACCAATGTGATAACCCTTTTCACGTAACAGGGCTTCCAGCATCCGGTAGCCACTAAAATTATTTTCGCTGAGCGCCCGATCTAACCAGCGGCGCACTGCTTCTGGCAGGGATTCAACTTTACTGCGTGGCGGCATGGTCATGTCCTCCAATACCTTACGGGTCGTGCAATACCGGGCATATCCGGGGTGGTGTATTCCACCAAATCCACCCCGGCGGCATTCAAATCAGCAAACCATTGCCCTGAAGGCTGACGGGTGACGGTGAGCAGGGCGCTATCCTCCAGATAATCCAGCTCCTGGCGCACTTCCAGGGGCGTCGCATCGGGATAGATAGCCCGCGCCACCTCCGTCAGCAGGACTTCACTGGTGCTGTAAGGCCGGGCTTTATGCAGTGCCAGTAACAGGCTCCAGCGCAGGCTGGCACGGCGAAGGGGTTCGAGTTCATTCATGGTGTATTCCTGTCATTGTCTGACGGTACTGGACCGTCTCCAGTTTTTGGTAGAGTGCATCCAGCTTGGCTTCTATCACCGTCTGGCCGCGCACATAATCTTCACGCCGCACGTACTGCACCGGCAAATCCGCCTTAAACGTCAAAAACTCACGCTCAAGCGTGCTCAGATGTTGCAGGCTGGCCTCAAGCCGTCGAAAACGCTCTACCTGCCGCTTTTCCATTTGCCCTAAAAACAGGCGGGCCAGAGTAAACACAAAGCCCATAAAGCTGATGAGCAGGCCAAACAGCGTCCAGAATTCCACTTCCAGTGTCATGGTGTTTCACGCTCCACGATATCCAGTAGACTGTTCACCTGCGCACGAAGTGCCTGGCAGTGTTTGCCGGTATCCAACAGCCAGTCGAGCAGTTCGCGTTGTGTGAGGCCGGAGAGACGTAGCCGGGGATCAACACCGGAAACGGTGCCGGACGTTGACTGAGCGCGGCGGGCACGGCTATCGGTGTCGGCGGACAGACCAAAGGCGGCATTGACCTGCTGCACGAAGCCACGAGTAAAACCAGTGGGTAGAGCCTGCTTCTGCGCCCGATCATCCATAAAGTGGGTAGTAATGTCATCGCGTTGCCTCTTGAGTTGTTGGTAGCGCACCTGTAAGTGCTGCATCTGCTGGCGATAATCGGCACTGACCTGTCTCGCCTGGGCAAGTTGCCGCTGCTGCTCGGCCTGTTGTGCCGTAAGGCTTACCTGCATCTGTGCTAGGAGTTGCTGCCTGGCCTGCTGGCAGGCGCTCAGTTGTGCCTGATGCGCTGTGTTGTGTTGCGCTATGCCACGCTGATGGCCTTGCTGGTAGCTGTAAAAATGACTGGCCGCTAACAATAGCAGGCCCAGCGCCAGGGAAACCCGTCCGGTTAAAAGATTAAGCCACACAGGATGCGCCTCCCCAGGTCAGATAGAGGCTGTCGCAAAAGCTCATGTTATCGATTAAAATTTGCTTTATTCGTTTTAAACGCAGATCTTTTATGACCGTATTTACTCGCAAACTGGAATCGCCATCTCACACCAAACGTAAGTTTGTCAAAGCGCAAAATCTACCTATCTTGGAGGGTTCTGTTTCCCTTTGCGATTATCTCAAGCAAATTGGTGAACGTAGGGCATTTATTGTCACAGAGATTTTGGATGAACAAGACTGGGTACCTTTCGAACGCTGTTATTCTTCAACAGGTAGAGCGCCGTATTCTCCTCGTTCAATGATGGGAATTTTGCTTTATGGGATCATGAAAGGGCATAGTTCGCTCAGAGCACTTGAAAATCTGGCGCGTTTAGATTTGGGATGTATTTTTGTCAGCAATGGCGTGACACCTGATCATGCCAGCCTTGGACGTTTCATTTATCAACATCAGACTGTCCTGACGGGCAGTTTTTTTAAAGAACTTACATTATCCGTTTTTCTTCGTACCCAATCTGGGGTTTCCTG
>NZ_NHNG01000164.1:0-1705 GCF_002287155.1 Arsenophonus sp. ENCA | reverse complement strand
AAAAACAAGAAAATAAAATAATCTCGGGCATCCGTATTACGGTTGAACACGCCATCGCGGGTATCAAGCGCTTCGGTTGTATGACCCAAATTTTACGGAATCGTAGACCCTTTATTGATGATACCTTTTTACTCCTTAGTGCCGGTCTTTGGAATTTCCATCTCAGAACAGCCTAAAATTTACTTCAATCACCGAAATACCCTTATTTCACTATTAAGCAACACGCTTAGTGTATAGAGACGATGTAGCATATTCTCTCCCTAATCAAGCCTGCGACGCGTTTTTAATGCAGTCAGCCCAATAAAGATGATGGCAGTGGTGGCTAATAAAAGAAAATTGGTCAACAGGACAACATAAATGTCACCGGCCAGAAATAGAGCTTGTAAACTACTAACAAAGTAACGAGCCGGGATCAAATAGGTTACCCATTGAATAACTATCGGCATACTATCAATTTCAAAAATAAACCCTGACAACATAATGGCAGGTAAAAAAGCGGCATTTAATGCAACGATAGCGGCATTAAATTGGTTACGGGTTAAGGTAGATATCAGCAATCCCATACCAAGGGCAGCAGCCAGATAGAGACTGGTAATAATAAATAACAACCAAAGTGAACCACGATAAGGAATATGCAAAATAAAGACTGTGACTAATATGCACAGTAGCATGACAAAGGTGCCTAACAATTGATAAGGTAATAGTTTAGAAAGCAGCAATTCTGTGCGGGTTATTTGGGTGGCAAGTAGGGCTTCCATTGTACCGCGTTCCCACTCGCGGGCAACCACCAGTGAAGTCAGAATGGCACCGACTACGGTAATAATGATACTGATTGCACCTGGAATAATAAAATGTTGGCTAATGGCTGCCGGATTAAACCAGAAGCGTAATTCAGTAACAATTAATGGTTGAGTAGCATAACCGGCGTTTTCACCTTGCTGCTGCTGCCAGGTTTGCCAAATGCCTTTAGCATAAGCCTGTACAAAATAGGCGGTATTTGGCTCACTACCATCGGTAATAACCTGGATCGATGCATGCCCTGAGGGACGATTAAGCTGGCTGGCAAAATCAACCGGGATCACTACTATACCGCGGATTTCACCTGCTTGCATTTTATCTATTAGCAATTTTCGATTATCGCTAATTGTCGCATCAATAAAAGGGGACCCGGTAAAGGCAGCGACAAATTCTCGCACTTGATTATTTTGTTGATTGACTAAAATGCCAAGCCGTAATTTACTTGAATCCAGATTAATGCCGTAGCCAAAAATAAATAGCAGCATTAATGGAATAATGACGGCAATTATCGCACTACTGGGGTCACGTAAAATCTGTTTACTTTCTTTAATACACAGGGGCTGTAAACGACGCCAGGAAAACTGCGCTTCGTGGGCTGATTGTTTTTCTGTTTGGCTCATTGTTTCCCTCGGTCATAGTTAACTATCAAACTAATACACGAGTTTCGCAGTCTCTAAAAAAGAAATATAAATTTAAAAACAAGAAAAAATCAGGATGTTCATATTTTGTCCGGTTATCCATGCATTAAAGATATCTATAAAATATTCTTGCAAGTAAGCAGTGTAAGATACTCTAGTTTGGCGTTATCAGAAGTCAGCCCATCGCCTTTATCTCATGACACGGTTAGCCGATGGTTAAAAAGTAGATGTTTCCGCCCTAAAGACCTATGGCGATTAGTTGAACCTTC
>NZ_NHNG01000293.1:0-1711 GCF_002287155.1 Arsenophonus sp. ENCA | reverse complement strand
ACATAAACGATTATCTCGTAACAGCCGCTCTTTGTTGATCATTTCAAACCTTTATTCTCTAAGTTAAACCTCTTTTTATTCTCAATAGCGTGACAAAAAATGCAAGTCTCTATTCAGCAACTAGTTTGTTGTACGTTATTTGTCGCTGGCTGTCTTCATCAATGTAAAGGTTGTTACAACAAAAGCACCTGGAAAATTGATTCGGGTAAACCGTTTACCCAAGCAATAGAAAATCAAATCATCACTGATTTGCAAGACCAAAGGATCGTTCGTCAGGGACTTTCCCTCTCTGGCGGCGAACCATTACATCCACAAAATGTAGAGACGATTTTACAGCTGGTTAAACGCATTAAACACGAATGCCCAGATAAAGATATTTGGTTGTGGACGGGTTATACCATTGACCAATTAACTGATAATCAACGAGCCGTAGTTAACTATCTTGATGTATTAGTTGATGGTAAATTTATTCAAGCGCGCTATGATCCCAATCTATTATGGCGAGGTAGTCATAATCAAGTGATCCATAGACTGAATTAACTATCACGATGCCAGACCAGTTTAGTGCCAAAACCTAACTTATTATTGACCATTTTAATCTGTTGTAAAGATAATTGCCAAATAGGGATACTGGCTGCCATAGCGACTGGAAATCGTCGATTATAATCTTGCCTGGCTTGCTTTTCTTCTTTGCCGATTAGAGAATCGACTTTACCGATAAATTGTATTCCTTGTATGTTGGCCACTGTTTTGTTTTGACAACAAATAGTGCCAGCCACAAGCGGGTTTTTAAGCATCAGTTGCCCATGGCAAGTACTGGTTTCAGTCAGAAAATATAAGGACATCGTTTCGGCGTTAAAGGTATAAAAACAAACGGCAGGCCAGACATCTGACTGAAAAGAGGTAAATAGCGAAAAAACATGCTGACACGAAAGATATTGTTGCATCATAGCCAATGATGATTGATCAGCTAACATAGTCGTAATATATGTCCTTAAGTAAAAACACGCTGAGAATAACTCTTCAGCGTGTTTTTATCAAAAATTAAAGCGCTATCATCATGCGATAATTTATATTACCAATTATCTATAGGCTGGAGAATTAGCTTGACTGTTACCATAGATGCGGGCATTAGCTTGTACTTTATTTTGTGTATAGGCTAAAAAGGTAACATAATAGCTAGTTGCCCCTTTTTTGGTAGCCTCTTTAGCTAACTGCTCAACGGCACTAGTAGGTGTTTCTCCCGCAACAACAGAGACAACATCCATTGACTGCTAGGCAGGAAATTGCATGACTTGTTTTGCCTCATCAGCTATTGCACCGAATGACAACGCACCTAAAACCAAAATTAAAGCAGCTGGTAATTTTTTCATCATAAACTCCTTAATTGATTATTATCATTCAGAAATATTATTGGTTATTCCTGTGATATAGATCATAGTATAGGCACTAGTTAAAATTTTGGATTAGTTTTTTTGTTGCTGTCTTTCAAAAAAAAGGAATAACATATAAAAAATAATTCTTTTAATTTTGTTAAAATAGCGTTTACACACCTTACAGGGCACATAATCACCACGAAATCAGTAAACTAGTTGCTGAATAGAGACTTGCATTTTTTGTCACGCTATTGAGAATAAAAAGAGGTTTAACTTAGAGAATAAAGGTTTGAAATGATCAACAAAGAGCGGCTGTTACGAGATAATCGTTTATG
>NZ_NHNG01000747.1:0-7116 GCF_002287155.1 Arsenophonus sp. ENCA | reverse complement strand
ATCGAGAAGTTAAACAAAATTGTGGTATTGAACGCTGTCAGGCTCGCACGAGCCGAGCGCAAAGAAATCATATTTTTCTCGCTATTTCTGCGTGGTTTGAACAACATAAACGTCGTATATCTGAAAAAATAACCCTTTATCAACAAAATTGGGACGTAATCAAAAATGCTATTGCTGAGCACATCCGTGTTTTATTAGCGTACCCAAATTAGTTTTGTGCGAAACTCGTGTACAATTTAAAGATGAAGAATTTCAGGATAAACCAAAGGGTATTAATATTAAATATCGTTATGAAATTGATAATCACTGGGGTTTTATTGGTTCGTTAACTTATACTAATCAAGAAGATTATTTGAAAATTTATGATATTAAAGTTGCTAATGTAGATATAATTTATTCTTCATTAAGTTTTGGTCCTAGCTATCGTTTTAATCGCTATATTAGTCTTTATGGCTTAATTGGAGCGGCTCGTGGTAGAGTTGAGGCAAAATTAGCATTTGCAAATGCTTTTAAAGACACTGAAATTGAATTAGTTTATGGTGCGGGTTTACAAATTAATCCGGTGGAGAATTTAGCTATTGATGTTACTTATGAACATACCAAATTATCTTTTGAACATACTAATTTAAAAAATATAAAAGTCGGCACATGGATGCTTGGTGTTGGTTACCGGTTCTAATTTGATTAGCACAATAAAAACTCACTACAAGTCATAATTAATTGATTTGTAGTGAGGGAATAGGGTGTTTATGCAATTTTAAAAATAATTTATTTTATCGCACGAATAGATTAGTTTTTTATTTTAATAAATAAACTTAATACAAATAAAGCACTGGCACAGATCACAACTGAGGGCCCTGCTGGTGTATCGTAATAGGCAGACAGAGCAAGTCCTGCTGTCACGGCAAACATACCGATAATAATAGCAACTACTGCCATTTGCTTTGGTGTTTTGGCAAATCGTCTACCAGTAGCGGCAGGAATAATTAATAATGATGTAATAATTAAAGCCCCAACAAATTTCATGGCAATACCTATGGTAAGGGCAGTAACCAGCATTAATAATACCTTAAGCTGCTGTATTTTTACGCCATCAACAAAAGCTAAATCCTGATTAACTGTTATTGACAGTAAGTTACGCCATTGCCAGACAATAATTGAGCAAACAATAGCAACACCTATCGCGATTGAAAAAATATCCTCGCTGGTTACCGATAATAGATCACCAAATAAATAAGCCATCAAATCCATACGAACATTGTCCATTAAACTGACGACGACTAATCCAAGTGATAAGGCACTATGCGCCATTATGCCTAATAGGGTATCGATGGCCAGATGTGGACGCTTTTCTAGCCAGGCTAATAAAATTGCAAGAAGAAGGGTGATAGCAATAACGGCATAAAACAGATTAACATTGAGTAATAAACCAAAAGCGATACCAAGTAATGAAGCATGAGCGAGAGTATCACCAAAATATGACATACGCCGCCAGACAACGAAAGAGCCTAGTGGTCCTGCGGCAATGGCTAACAGCATACCGGCTAACCACCCAGGTAGTAATAGTTCAATCATGATGACAGTTCCCTGTAGGTTTATCATCAATCTCATTATTTAAATCGCATTGATGATTATGATGATGGTGGCGATAGATACCGATCTGTTCTATCCCACGATGGCCGAACATAGCAATAAATTCGGGATCTAAAGCCACATCCTCTGGCCGGCCAGAGCAGCATATTTGTTTATTAATACAGAGTACTTTATCAGTTTTTACCATCACAAGGTGGAGATCATGTGAAATCATAAAAACAGCACAATTTGATTCGGTACGAATATTATCAATTAGATTATATAAAGCGACTTGACCATTGATATCTACGCCTTGTGTAGGTTCATCTAAAACAAGTAATTGTGGTTGATTCAGTAAAGCACGGGCAAGCAGAACACGTTGAGTTTCCCCGCCTGATAGTTTTTGCATTTGTTGCTCGATAAGATGATCTGCGCCAACACGTATTAAAGCAGGAATAATATTAGTAGTTTTTACCTCAGGTTTTAATGTCATAAAACGTTTAACGGTCAAAGGCATTGTCATATCCAGCGATAATTTTTGTGGCACATAACCGATGCGTAATTTGGCTTGGTAAATTATTTCTCCTTGACTAGGGGTAATTAGGCCGAGAAGTATTTTAGCTAGCGTAGATTTACCAGCACCATTTGGCCCCAATAGTGTTAATATTTCTCCAGCATATAGATCAAAGGAGATGTTTTCGACAATTTGGTGTGAACCAAAACTAACAGCAATATTTTTTAAGCTTAATAGCGTTTGCATGGTAAATAATTCTTGCAGGATGGTTAAAGTGTTATAATATAACATTATCAAAATTAGTCTATGGAAACTATTCTATGTTACACAAAACAAAAAAAATTGTTCAAAAAATTATGGGAAAAAAATGCATTCTTGCTGGACTATTACTCAGTTTCTTATCTACTACTCAAGCTGATGTAGTTACGTCAATTCGTCCGTTAAGTTTTATTGCCGCAGCCATTACTAATGGTGTTACTGATGTACAAATATTATTACCTGATGGTGCTTCACCCCATGATTATGCTTTAAAACCTTCCGATTTGGAAAAGATCAAAACTGCTGATCTTTTCATTTGGGTTGGCTCAAATTTAGAAACTTTTTTAGAGAAACCATTAGCACAATTACCCACTGAAAAACGGATCACATTAGCTGAAGATCCAGCTATAAAAGCACGTTTACTGAAAAGCAGCGAAGATAGCACAGTGGTAAATAATAAAAATTCTCATGGTCATCATCATGATCATGATGAGCATCATTCAGATGGTGAGTATAATATGCACATCTGGTTGTCACCAGACATTGCACGTATTGCTGCTAACATTATCCACCACCGATTAGTCGCTTTATATCCTAAATATAAAAAACAGTTGGACGTAAACCTTCGTAAATTCGATGAGAAATTGACGCAAACTGATCAAAATATTGCTAAGATGTTACAGTCGGTTGGAGATAAGCGATATTTTGTTTTTCATGATGCTTATGGTTACTTTGAAAAACGCTATCATTTAGCCTCATTAGGTTATTTTACTATTAATCCTATCATTCAGCCTGGCGCCCAAAGACTATATCAAATAAGAACAATGTTGGCTCAGAAAAAAGCAGTTTGTGTTTTTGCTGAACCACAATTCAGGCCAGCGGTGATTAAAGCTGTTATAAAAGATACCGATGTATATATGGGGACATTAGATCCATTAGGGAGCGGCATCGGATTAAGTAAGGATAGCTATGTGGAATTTTTAACAGCGTTATCTAATCAATTTAAAAGCTGCTTGGATAAGAACTAGAAGGAATTTAATACGTGCAGCAGATGGCGAAGACTATCGTTCAGGTATATGGCAATTTGCCTAAACCGCATAAAATTATGCTAGGCACATTAACCATAGCAACATTGGCTGTCGCAATTTGGCGGCCTGTTGTTATTCAACCCGATGATAAAGATGAAAATATTTCTCAAGAATCATCGCCAATAAAACCAGGTATTATTCTTGGTAGTAAAGATAAAAGTGAAACTAATACCAGCCAAGTAGATAACTCGGATACTGATGATATTATCACCGATAGCAGCGAACAGTTACCTGATGAAGGGGTAACTGATGAAAAGGGAGCTGATACACCTGATGAACATGTTGTTTCAAACGGTGATAATCTGACTAGTATTTTAACTCAGTATGGTTTAGATGCTGGTGATGTGGCAGCTCTTTCTAATCAACACCGAGCGTTACGGAATTTGCAAATAGGGCAAACGTTAAGCTGGGAATTGAATAAAGATGGAGAATTACAGGCCCTAACATGGATTATTTCACAGCGAGAAACACGTGTTTATACTCGCCAAGGTGCCTCTAGTACTTTTAATGAAGAGAAGCAAATTCGTCAAGGTGTTTGGGCTGATAAGGTTATCCAAGGTAAAATAAACGGTAATTTTACCTCTAGTGCAGTTAATTCAGGCTTAACATATAACGAAGCACGTGAAGTGTCTAAAGCACTACAATGGCAGATCGATTTACGTAAGCTAAAGTCAGGTGATAAATTTTCGGTCTTGTTAAGTCGTGAAATGCTTGATGGTCACAGTGAACAGAGTCGATTGTTGGGGGTTCATTTATTAACTAATGGTAAGAATTACTATGCCTTTCGAGCTGAAAATGGTCGCTATTATGATAGTGAAGCTAATGGCTTAGAACGCGGTTTCTTACGTTATTCTACAGCCAAAACCTTTAGAGTATCTTCTCCTTTTAGTTTGCGTCGTATAAATCCAGTAACAGGGCGTCCAGCTCCTCATCAGGGAGTTGATTTTTCTATGCCCGTCGGGACACCAATATTAGCGGTTGGTGATGGTGAAGTTATCGTGGCGAAATATAGTGGAGCGGCCGGTAATTTTATTGCTATTCGTCATGGGCGTCAGTATACCACTCGTTATATGCATCTACGTAAATTATTGGTTAAACCAGGTCAGAAAGTAAAAAGAGGTGAACGCATAGCATTATCAGGTAATACTGGACGTACTACCGGCCCTCATCTTCATTATGAGTTATGGTTTAATCAGCGCGCAGTTAACCCATTAACAGCTAATTTACCTCACTCAGGTGGATTAACAGGTAAAGATCGTCAACTCTTTCTGGCATCCGTTAAAGAGAATAAATCGAAGCTGGCAAGCAATTAATATGATTTTTGTTAGCTAATTAGGTTGTGAAATAGCATTTTATTTACTGCCATAATTATTTTCTGTAAATCATAAGGTTAATATTATAATGTATTTTAGATTTTTATACGTTGTATTTGAGTGTACTAATGAATAAAGAACAGGATACAGATAGCAAACTTGGTTATATTCCTACCTTTCATCGTATTTACCTACATCCCAGATATTGGGGGATGTGGGTTGGTGCATTGCTATTAGCTGGAACAGCTTATTTGCCTATTAAGTTACGCGATCTGTTACTGGCAAAAATGGGTAAGTTAATTGGTAAGTTAGCAAAAGGCTCGCGTAGGCGGGCAAAAATTAATTTGCTTTATTGTTTTCCAGAATTGACGGAGCAGCAAAGAGAGAAATATGTTGATGAAATGTTTGCTGTAGCACCGCAATCTTTTGCAATATTAGCCGAATTAGTTTTACGCGGCGTAGATAAAACTTTAGCACGAACTCATTGGCATAATGAAAAAATTATTGAACAATTAAAAGAGCAACAGCGTAATATTATTTTTATGGTACCTCATGGTTGGGCGGTTGATATTCCAGCCATGTTATTAGCGGCTCGAGGTCAAAAAATGGCAGCCATGTTTCATCATCAAAAGGATCCTGTGGCTGATTATTTATGGAACAAAGCACGTCATCATTTTGGTGGTCGTTTACATTCTCGTGAAGCGGGCATTAAACCTTTTATTACTAGTGTCAGGCAAGGTTATTGGGGATTTTATTTACCAGATCAAGATCATGGTGAAGAACATAGTGAGTTTGTTGATTTTTTTGCAACCTATAAAGCAACCTTACCGGCAGTAGGGCGGTTGATGAAGGTTTGTAAAGCGGAGATTGTGCCATTATTTCCGGTTTATGACTATAAAGCTCACCAATTACATATCTATATTCGTGAGCCAATGGCTGATATTGCTGGGCAAAGTAATCACTATATTGCCAGGCGCATGAACGAAGAGTTGGAATATTTAGTTAAACCCTATCTGGCACAATATACCTGGATATTAAAATTATTAAAAACGCGTAAAGCCGGCGAGATAGAGCCTTATTGCCGCGATGATCTTTATTAATAAAAAATACCGCTTGATAGCTAATCAAGCGGCGTAAGATAGCAATAAAATTATTTATAATATATTTTTACTTTTTTTATCCCATAATAAATGTAATAAAAAAATAATATTTTTGATGAAATAAGACATATTAATAAAAACAATTAGATATTTTGTCAGTCAGTTAAATTATGGCTAAGAAACTAATTAATTAAGTTTATAAAATTTTTGTTTTATATTTTCATCAAAATAACCTTTTCCTTTATAAGTCTCAAGTGTGACGATCCCTTCGGATGCTTTAATGCCTGCATCCTGGTGGTTAGTTAAATGTTTGGTGGTAATATTTATTGAAGATGGGATAATATATTCATTATTCTTAATAACGCCTAAAGCAGAAATTATATGTTTATTAGAAATATTGTCTGCTTTAATCGACATAACACCTATCTCCGCCTTGTATGATTGCCAGCAACGTATTCGTAAGACATAAAAAAGGCTATCAATATAGGTGCGTTAAACGCACCTAGGGGATTTTATTCGATGAGATAATATCGATTCGGTATTAGCTCATAACTTCTAAAATCAATTATGAAATACCGCCACTTCTGATTTTGAGTCGCATCACACCAATATCAGGGAAACCCGCTTCTTCTTGGCGGGCTTTTTTTATATTTGGAGATGCTGGATGTGTGTTCCCCTAAATATGGCAAGGTCAGAGATATTGGGGCATCCAGCTATAAAATTATAGCGGATATTTTTAAATATGTCCGTCAGGACATTTAAGGCGGCAGATTGAAATCGCAAAGATAACCGAATGGAAAACCGCCGAAGCCAGGGGGGGACTTATCGGGTAGCAGGAAACCCCGCGCTTGCGCATCCTTCATGCTCGCCTGTTACGGCGCACTTAAAGTGCCTGAACGATGGGTTCCTCCGCCTGAAAATGTCCGTTATCTCAGTGCACTTCTTCGCCGACGTGATGCGATTGTTACCGACAGAACCCGTGGCCCATTCCCAGTCGAAACGCAACAAACCCATAAAACGTTATGCAGCCATTAGATGAGCTAAAAATACTTCATTTGGAGAAAAATAGCCCAACGATTTTCGTCCCCGAGTATTAAGTATATGCTCAAGTTCTGCAATCTCGTTGTCCGTGACTGAGTTGAAGTCCGTTCCTTTTGGGTAAAAACGGCGGATAAGTCCGTTACTGTGTTCATTTAAACCACGCTCCCATGAGTGATAAGGCCTGGCAAAGAAGACATTAGCACCGGTGATCTCAGTTATCTGTTTATGCA
>NZ_NHNG01000647.1:0-1725 GCF_002287155.1 Arsenophonus sp. ENCA | reverse complement strand
CCTGAATGGGATGAGTATTTTGCAAAACGTCACTTCCATAAATTTAGGTACTGACCGGCTGACGTAATGGAGGCTTTGAGAGGCTTGAGCGCAGTGCAGTGAAAGTTGCACGCTGCGTTCTTAGGGAGGCTGTCGCAAAAGAGGTAGTATCATGTTTTTAATGATTTCAATATTTTGATTTTAAAGAAAAAATTAAATTATTTTTATTGTAAATACCCCTTTTGCGACAGCCTCTTAGGGGGCGGGAGCGCAGAAATACGCTCTTGCTACCCGACGTAAAAAAGAGTTCTCATTTCATCCTGAATACATCAAAGATACCAATGGATTTGATATTTTAGTTCAGCAATTTGTTCACAATATAGAGAATATTTGGGGAATTCAGGAAGTGCTGATTGCTGGGCCAAAAGATTATGTCAAATATACTGATCAATACCAAACCCGTAGCCATATTAATTTTGACAGCGGCAGCATCACAATTGAAACCATCGCTGGCGTCGAGCCAAAGGAATACTTAAAAAAAGCCATTGTTACTACTCTATTGATGGGCGATGACCCAGGCTCCATTGATCTCTACTCTGATATTAATAATATTGCTATCAGTAAAGAGCCATTTTTATATGGACAAGTACTTGATCATACGAATCAACCGATCCGCTGGGAATGGCGAGCAACAAAATTTGCCGACTATCTATTAGAAAATAAATTACAGCGACGTCAGTCAGGATTGCACGTCATCTGGTCAATTACTATCCAATTAGTGCCAAATCACCTGGATAAACGTGCTCATAAGTATTTACCATATATCCGCCAATCAGCGGCAAAATATGGCGTTGATCAATCGTTGATCTTGGCAATTATGCAAATAGAGTCTAGTTTTAATCCTTACGCAGTCAGTCGCTCTGATGCTTTAGGTTTAATGCAAATTATGCCAAACACTGCTGGCAAAGACGTTTTTCGTGCCCAAGGAAAATCAGGCATACCAAGTCGCAATTATTTATTTGATCCTGCCAATAATATTGATCTGGGAACCGCCTATTTATCATTGCTACAAAACACTTATTTAGGTGAAATCACTAATGCTACCTCGCGCCGCTATGCGATCATCACTGCCTATAATGGTGGATCCGGTAGTGTATTAAGAGTATTCCATAACGATAAAAAGCTGGCAGCACAGATTATTAACCAAATGCCACCCGGTGATGTTTACCAAACATTAGTGACTAAACATCCGGCTGCTCAATCACGTAATTATCTGATTAAAGTAAATAATGCGCAGAAAAATTATCGTTAACAGCCTTTTTACTTAGTTAAGTTGGTACCCTTATAATAAAGGGTACCATTTCTAATAGGCAAAAAAGCTTCGAACACTTTTTATATACTAGTTGTTAAATTGTTGAAAAAACAAGCATAAGAAAGCTTATTGCAATAATTTTAATTGACGAAAATATCATAATCAGGTTTAATACGCCCTGTTGCCCGGATAGCTCAGTCGGTAGAGCAGAGGATTGAAAATCCTCGTGTCGGTGGTTCGATTCCGCCTCTGGGCACCATGATTTCAAGGGGTTACGGGAGTAGCCCCTTCCCCTTCAGAATATTTCAGAATATCTCATCTGGTAAATTGCATAATCATTCAATACAACATACACGCATCACCTCAACAAAAGTATCAAAAACACCGGTAGTTTGTTATCACAGAGAGCCATTAGGCAGATTGTGTCCAAGCGG
>NZ_NHNG01000741.1:0-1732 GCF_002287155.1 Arsenophonus sp. ENCA | reverse complement strand
AAAAACAAGAAAATAAAATAATCTCGGGCATCCGTATTACGGTTGAACACGCCATCGCGGGTATCAAGCGCTTCGGTTGTATGACCCAAATTTTACGGAATCGTAGACCCTTTATTGATGATACCTTTTTACTCCTTAGTGCCGGTCTTTGGAATTTCCATCTCAGAACAGCCTAAAATTTACTTCAATCACCGAAATACCCTTATTTCACTATTAAGCAACACGCTTACTTTATTTTCCGGTTATTCAGTTGCCCAAAACGTTGATACCGATGATCCCTGTACGGTTTTTCTCTGCATGGCTGGAAAAGTAAGGGGTGAAAATCCGTTAGAATGTGCAGCACCCGTAAAGACTTTCGTCAATATTTTGAAGTGGAAAAAAGGCCATATTCGTTGGAGTAAGACGATTGATGCACGCAAAGTTTTTCTATCGGGTTGCGCCGAAGCAGATCCCGTGGAAATTAGCAAAATTATCAGCAAATTTGGACGTATGAGATAAAACGATACGCTTATCAGGATGAAGGGTGTGCGTCGTATGCCAGTACGACGCACACCGTAGCCTTCAATTAATGAGCAAACGATTTTAAAAGGAAACATTAACGTGAATACTACAATAATTAATCTACCCAAAAACAGCCATAAGTCAATTTCATTCTATTTGATTTTCTTTTTTTTGTTATCGCTAATAGTATCAGTTGATGTAATAGCGTATGAGTGTACGACAAGTGAAGGAAGCGCATCAGGTATAAGCGAAGTTAGTCGGTGTTTACAAAGAAAAATAGAAAAAATCACGCAGCAAAAACACGAAGTAAAAGAGCTGCTTGAACAAGAAAAATCCGAGCGGATAAAAAACGATAAAGATATCTTAAATCAAGCGAATGTACTGACAAATAAAAAGATAGGTGATGCAAAAACCGAGGTTAATGCCAATATTAATAAAGCCAAAAATGAGGCAGTAGGAGCTTCAAGCAGTTACGCAAACAATAAATATGAGCAGAGTATTGATTATGCAAATAAGGCTTCAAAACAAGCTTTAAAGGAGTCCATGCAATATACTGAAATGCGAGAAAATATTATTAATGAAAAGACAAATCAGTTAATCGATACCGAAAAAAAGCTTCGAATTAAAGGTGCTGAAGAAACGATGATAAACGCAAAAATATATGCAGATGAAAATGACAAAAAGATATTATCTAGCGCTAAAGAATATACTGACATCTCTCTTAATAAAGAGAAAAAAGAGAGGAAGGTAGAAAACCAAAAAACAGAAGAAAGAGGAAAGGAATACACTGATTTTGTTTTCCAAAATGAAAAAAAAGAACGTATTGATGACGACGATAAAACATTAAAAAATGCTAACAAATATACTGATTTTAAAATTATAGAAAACAATGAACTAATCGCAGCAGATATAACCGCTACCAGAGAATTATTAAAACACAATAGTTCAATGTTAAACGGTGAAATTATTCGAACAAAAAGAAACAATGAAGATAACCTAAACACGAGTTTCGCACAAAACTAATTTGGGTACGCTAATAAAACACGGATGTGCTCAGCAATAGCATTTTTGATTACGTCCCAATTTTGTTGATAAAGGGTTATTTTTTCAGATATACGACGTTTATGTTGTTCAAACCACGCAGAAATAGCGAGAAAAATATGATTTCTTTGCGCTCGGCTCGTGCGAGCCTGACAGCGTTCAATACCACAATTTTGTTTAACTTCTCGAT
>NZ_NHNG01000406.1:0-1733 GCF_002287155.1 Arsenophonus sp. ENCA | reverse complement strand
AAGAAAGCACAGGATGATGAAGCCAGTGGTGAGATTGAAACAGCACATCCGGGTTACCTGGGGTCGCAGGACACTTTTTATGTTGGTCATTTAAAAGGTGTTGGTCGTATCTACCAACAAACTTATATTGATACTTACTGCAAAGTCGTTCATTGTAAACTTTACACAACGAAAAGTTCGATAACTGCTGCGGATTTATTAAATGACAAGGTTCTGCCTTTTTATGCCCAACATGGATTACCGATATTACGTATACTGACGGACAGAGGTAGTGAATATTGTGGTAAAGTTGAGCATCACGATTATCAACTTTATCTGGCTATCAACGATATTGATCACACAAAAACTAAGGCACGCTCGCCTCAAACTAATGGAATTTGTGAACGTTTTCATAAAACCGTATTACAAGAGTTCTACCAGGTAGTTTTTCGTAAGAAAATCTACGGTAATTTAGAGGAATTACAAACTGATTTAGATAAATGGTTAGAGGAATACAATAACCAGCGTACTCATCAAGGAAAAATGTGTTGCGGTCGAACACCCATAGCAACTTTACACGATGGAAAACAAATTTGGAGAGAAAAAGATTTAAATCAAATTTAGCCTGACAGATACTGTATAAATAACCGGTAACTGTCAGATCAAGTCTGAGCTACTACAAATTATCCCGCGCAAAAGAACACGTTCAGCTTTATTTATCAGATGGCGACGCCTGGATGAAAAACCTGACAAAAAATTCTGGCGACAGATTAACCGCGCATGACATCCTGAATAAACAGGAAGACCAGCTGGCTTGCAATGAAATCAGAATTTGGGATAACAGCAAAGAAGTAGGCAACACCAAATTAGCGCAAAAAATCGACCAAACCCTGGTTGAAATCGCCAGATTCTCACACCATGACCGACCAGAATTATTATTGCCCGTCACTAACGAACACGGTATTCAACGAGGAAATCTCCATATTCCGGTTGGCGTTTATACAGGGAAAGTAAACATCGAAGAAGCCACTTACACAGGTGCATCCGATGGCTTATATATCGTACTAAATAAGGGTAATGATGAAAACAGCGTTAACCTTTATTCGCTATCACAATTTAATGAGGCACTAAAAAATGATACCAAAGAGCATTCAATGGTAATTGAACTCGATAATATCCCTAGAAATGAAATCCCTGAAAGTTTACCGCAAGATATGGAGGTAGAAAAAGTTAATGATAAGCCGGACATAACTCTAGAATCGGCGGTACTGCATGATGATGAAAAAATACCCGATATTCAACTCGAAGAAGAACCACCAAAACTGGAAAAAGAAAACGATGAAATGAATATTTCATATTATAACGAAGAAGAAAAAAACCAGAAAATTAAAGAAAAAGAGTATGGCGATTAATTTTTTAATATGTGCTAAACGTGATTATTGCATGGCATAAAGATACCACGCAATAATATAAATTAATTTAATGCTAGCATAAGGCTATTACATTGGTTGCCGAAGGTCCTTTATGACCGCTTTCGACTGAAAAGTTTACTTCCTGCCTTTCATAAAGCGTTTTATAATCATTACCCTGAATAGCAGAATAATGAACAAACACATCCTGACTGCCGTTTTTGGGTGAAATAAATCCAAAACCTTTATCAGCGTTAAACCATTTAACAATACCTGTATTGATGCTTGACATATACGTTCCTTAATTTTGTTAATTAATCAAAAATCTCAAAGATTAACATGATT
>NZ_NHNG01000805.1:0-1736 GCF_002287155.1 Arsenophonus sp. ENCA | reverse complement strand
TGAGCAAAAATGGGCGCCGTCACGATAAACGCTTACTCGATAAAGTCGATATAATTCGCCATATTCCTCCTGAGGTAACCATCTGGGCAGATACCGGTTTTCAAGGTATAGATAAACAGCATCCTAATACACAAATCCCAAAAAAAGGAACTCGAAAAAGACCTTTATCGCCTGAACAAAAACAAGAAAATAAAATAATCTCGGGCATCCGTATTACAGTTGAACACGCCATCGCGGGTATCAAGCGCCTCGGTTGCATGACCCAAATTTTACGGAATCGTAGACCCTTTATTGATGATACCTTCTTACTCCTTAGCGCAGGTCTTTGGAATTTCCATCTCAGAACAGCGTAAAATTTACTTCAATCACCGAAACACCCTTATTTCACTATTAAGCAACACGCTTACTGTGTTATGAATAACGTATGTAATAGGTTGAAAGTTTTTAAGCCATTTTGAAGTGTCATCATATAAAGGAGTATCAGCATGAAATTAGCTATTCTTGGAGCAGCAGGTGGTATCGGCCAAGCACTTGCACTTCTTCTTAAAAACCAGCTTCCATCAGGCTCAGAGCTTTCTCTTTATGATATTGCTCCTGTGACCCCTGGTGTTGCTAAAGATTTAAGCCATATTCCAACAGATGTAAAGGTAATTGGTTTTGCTGGTGAAGATCCGACACCCGCACTTGACGGTGCTGATGTAGTATTAATTTCGGCAGGTGTTGCCAGGAAACCAGGTATGGATCGCTCAGATTTGTTTAATATCAATGCCGGTATCGTTCGTAATCTGATTGAAAAAGTTGCTCAGAGCTGTCCTAAGGCGTTAATTGGTATTATTACTAATCCGGTTAATACTACTGTTCCGATAGCAGCAGAAGTATTAAAAAAGGCCGGCGTGTATGATAGAAATCGATTATTTGGGGTAACAACCTTAGATATTATTCGTTCTAATACTTTTGTTGCTGAATTAAAAAGTAAAAAACCTCAAGAAATCGAAGTGAAGGTTATTGGTGGTCATTCTGGCGTAACGATCCTACCGTTACTCTCTCAAATTGCTAATGTTAGCTTTACCGAGCAGGAAGCTGAGGAGCTAACTAAGCGTATTCAAAATGCCGGCACTGAAGTTGTTGAAGCAAAAGCTGGTGGCGGATCAGCGACACTTTCTATGGGCCAAGCCGCTGCACGTTTTGGTTTATCATTAATTGACGCTTTAAATGGTAAAGAAAATATAATCGAGTGTGCATATGTGGAAAGAGATGGAGAATATGCGCGTTTTTTTGCTCAGCCAATACGTTTAGGTAAAAATGGGATTGAAGAAAGATTACCTATTAATATTATGAATAAATTTGAAAAAAATAAATTGGAAAATATGTTAGAGACACTCAATAAAGATATTAAATTAGGCGAATATTTTATTAATAAATAATATTATTAACTTCATTAAATAATAAACCGCAGATATGAGTCTGCGGTTTATTTATAATTTATTCGTTATTTTTATTAGTAGGCCGACGAATATTTCGTTCTAATAATTCTCCTGTATTGAAATCGTAATAACGGCTTGGCCATATTTCAGAAGGATGAATGTTTAAAAAGTTTGCAATTATCCATTAAACTAGTTGCTGAATAGAGACTTGCATTTTTTGTCACGCTATTGAGAATAAAAAGAGGTTTAACTTAGAGAATAAAGGTTTGAAATGATCAACAAAGAGCGGCTGTTACGAGATAATCGTTTATG
>NZ_NHNG01000498.1:0-1741 GCF_002287155.1 Arsenophonus sp. ENCA | reverse complement strand
TAACAAGCTGAAAATTCAGCGGCTAAATTTTTCAATTCTTCGACTGATAATCCAATGATTGCTTTACATAAACGATTATCTCGTAACAGCCGCTCTTTGTTGATCATTTCAAACCTTTATTCTCTAAGTTAAACCTCTTTTTATTCTCAATAGCGTGACAAAAAATGCAAGTCTCTATTCAGCAACTAGTTTAATGAAACGATTGACTCGCAACAATTACTGCTAATGGTCAACGAAACACGAAAAGAACATGGCGAACCACCAATTAGAAACAACAAATTTATTGAAAAAATTAAGGATGAGCTTGAAGGAGAGTACTACACAAAAAGTGTAGTGCAAAAAATGAACAACACGGAATCAGAAATTATTGAAATGACGCTTAAGCAAGCGCTCCGCGTTGCCGCGCGTGAATCTAAAGCGGTTCGCCGTTCACTGATTGATAAACTGGAGCAGCAAAGTAAACCACAAAGCGCCAATGAAATTATCGCAGCAATGGCATTAGCTAACGTTGCACAGGAGCGACGGTTAAAGAATATAGAGCATCAGGTAGAACAAGTCTCGGAAGAAATCGAGCACATCAAACAAGGCACAATACCCGAGGGTTTCCAAGGCTATAGCTATCTTAAAACAAAATATGGCTTAAGCGATACGAAATGTCGCCAGTTAGTGATGGCGTGGAATGTGCCTTATAAAAAAGTGCCCCATGTTGCACCAGGCGGACAGATTACCCAAATGTCGGTAGTTGAGGAAGATGCATTTAAATACGCGCTGGATAAGATGATGCTTGAATCTGAGAAACGTGGTAGTCAGTGGTATCACCCTAAAATGGGGCGTTTTTCCGTTACGGCCTGATAAGGATGGTTATGCCCCGTTTACTATTTTGTGATTTAGAAACCTACAGCGATATCCCGATTAATTGTGGCACGCATCGCTATGCTGAAAATGCAGAAATATTACTTTTTGCTTATGCTTACAATCACACCCCTGTCAAGGTCTGGGATGTGACACAAGATAAAACGATGCCCACAGATTTAAAAGCCTATCTTGATGACCCAGAGATTTTAACCGTTTGGCATAATGGGGGGATGTTTGATACGGTGATTTTAAGCAAAGTGTTAAATATCGACTTACCGTTATCCCGCGTTCACGATACCCTGACACAAGCTCTGGCACATAGCCTACCCGGTGCGCTTGGTTCGCTTTGCGATATCTTCAACGTCAATAGCGATAAAGCCAAAGATAAAGAAGGTAAAGCCCTTATCTCTTTATTTTGCAAACCGCGCCCTAAGAATAGCAAAATACAACGCGCCACGGCGTTAACACATTATGAAGAATGGCAACGTTTTAAGCAATACGCTGGCTCTGATATTTTAGCCATGCGCGAGATTTATCAACATTTACCGCGCTGGAATATGAATTTTAATGAAACAACGTTATGGCAGTTAGACCAAAAAATTAATCGCCGTGGGATGTGTATGGACGTTGAACTGGCGAAAAGCGCTTTAAACGCAGTTGAAAGCGAGCAGAAACGGTTATCAACCGTCACTCAGCAATTAACAGATAACGCCGTACAGGCTGCGACCCAACGCGATGCTGTCAATGCCAATTGAATTCTGATCCACTTTGCTAAAGTAAAACTGATCCACCCCCTTTAATTTACTCGCTCAGTTCCGCTTTCAATTTTTTATGTAGCTGACCGCTTTTTAGCTTGTCTTTTAACCGATAACTTTGTCCACTAATC
>NZ_NHNG01000455.1:0-1747 GCF_002287155.1 Arsenophonus sp. ENCA | reverse complement strand
CCAAAGTTGCTGAGAATGAAAAAACGGCACAGGGTTAACTCAAGGATGCCTCTAAAAACGCCTGTAATCGATTTTGGGCGGTTTTCTTGTGATTAGCCATGAAAAGATACCAATAGCAAAAAATAAACGCACCTAAGAAGATAGGGCGCGTTTTTGTATGGCTGGATTATAATGTCTGAAATGTAATGATTAAGTAGCGTATTTAATATAGCCTGTTTGTTTGCCATAATTCAATCTTACGCTAGCAATCATTGAAGATATCAGATGAGTAAAAAATTCACCCCAACGCCACACGATGCTGTATTCAAGCAGTTTTTAAGTGAGAAAGACACGGCTAAAGATTTTTTTGATATCTGGCTACCGGATGAGATTAAGGCATTGTGTGATTTAGACAGCCTAAAAGTGGAATCTGGCTCTTTTATCGATAGTGGGATGAAAAACTATCAAAGTGATATTCTTTACTCCGTCAGTACCAATAAGGGAAGTGGCTATATCTATGTTTTGATTGAGCACCAGTCCACCCCTGATAAGCTCATGGCATGGCGACTCATGCGCTATAGTCTTGCAGCCATGCACAAGCATTTAGAAGCCGGACACAAGCAATTACCGCTCGTTTTCCCCATTTTATTTTATTGTGGTGAACAAAGTCCTCATCCCTATAGTACGAATTGGTTGGACTGTTTTCATGACAGAAAACTCGCCGAGAGTATCTATACGCAACCGTTTAAATTGGCAGATGTGACAACATTAGAAGACGGTCAGATTATGCAGCATAGGCGAATGGCTTTGTTAACTTTGATACAAAAGCATATTCGTCGACGTGATATGACAGAGCTTATGAATGAAATTGTTACGCTGTTGTCGTATAATTATTATACCGATAATCAGGTTATCACCCTGTTTAACTATCTCATCCAAGAGGGTAATGCCCAAAAGCCAATGGAATTTATCACCGAGATAGCCAAACAATCTGAAAAACACGAAGGAGCACTTATGACTATTGCTCAACAAATTGAAGAAATGGGTATTCAAAAGGGTATTCAAAAGGGCGAAAAACAGGCTTCGATGAAGATAGCGCGGCAAATGCTTGAAAGTGGTATGGACAGGCAATCTGTGATGAAATTTACGGGCTTGACTGATAATGAAATGAGCAACCTGTTTAAAGATTAAACCATGACAGAACGCCAGAAATTAAGCCTCAATCGCCCTAGAAAGGCTTCACAAGAAGAGCGGCCCCAAAGTAACTCAGTTTACCGTAAAAAGGTCTGGGTGAATCCTACGCCCAAAAAACAGGCAAAAAAGCCTCATCCTTCCAAAGTAACAAAACAGCAACCCAAGAAGCCCGTTGTTAAACCTAAACAGGAAGTGAAGGTTAAAATTCCAAAACCACCCATACCACCTAAAAAGCGATTGCCGTTGGAAGAGGCCATCTTACAGACACGAGTTTCGCACAAAACTAATTTGGGTACGCTAATAAAACACGGATGTGCTCAGCAATAGCATTTTTGATTACGTCCCAATTTTGTTGATAAAGGGTTATTTTTTCAGATATACGACGTTTATGTTGTTCAAACCACGCAGAAATAGCGAGAAAAATATGATTTCTTTGCGCTCGGCTCGTGCGAGCCTGACAGCGTTCAATACCACAATTTTGTTTAACTTCTCGATGATAAACTTCAACAGACCAACGGGCATCCATGATAGATTTGACGTATTCACGGGTGGGATTCTCTTTGTTTGTTACTAT
>NZ_NHNG01000637.1:0-1757 GCF_002287155.1 Arsenophonus sp. ENCA | reverse complement strand
TGGATTAATAGTAGATAATTGAAGTGTCATAAGACCTCCGATGGTTTTCTAAATTTACTCACCACCGTTGAGGTCAATCTTGGGTGGTGAACTGAACAGGGTTGACCTTACCGGGAAAACCAACCGGCCAACCTTTCGATTGCCCCATCCAGCCCACCATTGAATTGTGGCTAGATTACGACATTAAAAAACACGCTCGCGGCGTGTGATATGTCGCGGTTTTCTCTGCGAGAGGTCAATCCCGACATCTGATTTTGCAGATGCAAATAAACTATAGCGCATGATTTCTTCTTTCGTCAATGGGTATTTTGTAGGTAATTTTTAGTTATTGTGAGTAAAAATATTCTTACTGGATATTCTTTTTATATTCTTTTTGTAAATGGCGAGTTCTATAACTCCTTGAATTATATGGCTGGGGTGCCAGGATTCGAACCTGGGAATGCCGGAATCAGAATCCGGTGCCTTACCGCTTGGCGATACCCCAATCGGGGATAATTGATATAATAATTAAAATCTATAATATGGCTGGGGTACCAGGATTCGAACCTGGGAATGCCAGGATCAAAACCTGGTGCCTTACCGCTTGGCGATACCCCAACGAGAATATAGATAATTTTTATAAAGAATGGTGCGGGAGGCGAGAGTTGAACTCGCACACCTTGCGGCGCCAGAACCTAAATCTGGTGCGTCTACCAGTTTCGCCACTCCCGCAAATATGGTGGCTACGACGGGAATCGAACCTGTGACCCCAGCATTATGAGTGCTGTGCTCTAACCAGCTGAGCTACGTAGCCATCTTTTTGCATAACCTTTATCGGCGTTGCCGGGCGAATTATGCGTATATCGACCCGAGTCGTCAACTGATTTTTTTACGATTTCTACAGAAAAGTATCCGTTTGTTTGGGTTGTAATCATTTTGTCGATAAAATCGACAAAAAATAACGACGTTGTCGCCAAATAATAATAGCTTGATATGTTAAATATAAAAGCTAATTAAGTTAAGATATTTTTGCTCATGAAGTGAAGCGATGCTTTTTATTTCAATGGTAGTGGTAATTTCCATTAACAACCAAAAGCATCTTATTGGTATCTTGCGATAAAATGTTGATGGCCATTGAGCAACTTGTCAGTGGGCAAAAGTAAACAAATTAGCGCGTAATATTGTATATCTATGCAGCTAGTTTGCAGCGATTAATAATTGCTGTTGTCTATTAAAATAAAAGATAAATGTGAGTGGCACAATAAATTCTTTATATTCGCGCTAGTCAAAGCATAGATAAATGTATTACAACGCTATTGCTATTCAAGCAAATGTTGTAAAAGTTCGCCATTTAACATAACACGCTTAGTTAAGGCGAAAGCGCCAATAGCTGAATTATGTACCAGTTGTGAAGTAACAATCGGTAAATCATTGCGGAAATCTTTTAGCGCTTGGGTTTTGATACAGTTTTGCACGGCGGGTAGGAGAACTTTTTCAGCTGCTGTAATTTCTCCTGCAATGACGACTTTTTGCGGATTAAATAGGTTACACGAGTTTCGCACAAAACTAATTTGGGTACGCTAATAAAACACGGATGTGCTCAGCAATAGCATTTTTGATTACGTCCCAATTTTGTTGATAAAGGGTTATTTTTTCAGATATACGACGTTTATGTTGTTCAAACCACGCAGAAATAGCGAGAAAAATATGATTTCTTTGCGCTCGGCTCGTGCGAGCCTGACAGCGTTCAATACCACAATTTTGTTTAACTTCTCGAT
>NZ_NHNG01000376.1:0-1760 GCF_002287155.1 Arsenophonus sp. ENCA | reverse complement strand
TACAGGTTTCGATCTTGACCAGCGGGTCACCCAACTTGTCGATCGTCTGTTGGTGATACTGGTTTGCAAAGAGGTCATTCTTAATGGCGCTGCGTTTCTTCATGGTGGTTAGCTCAGTAGACCAGCTTCCGATAACTTTATCAGCAAAATCAAACTCGGCTTAGGTTTTTCGAGGTGCCCACTAATTATTGGTTAAAGAAGTATACATAACTTTTTTTAGGGATGACAAAGTCCTAAAGCTTAATGTTTAAATAATTTATATAAAAATTTATGTTAATCTTTAAAAAAGATCAGTTTATCTCTTTATAAGTGGGTGTTTAAGCCATTTTTTATCTATAATAATTTTTTTAACTTTTGCAGCTAACTGACAAACAGCATGTCCCATAAATTAATAAAAAGGTTTTATTAATTTCAGTAATGACGCTATGGTTACTTTAGTAAGTGACTTGATTTTTATACAGTGACATATTAATTGTTTTTTATCATGTGGTATTAAAAATATGAAAAGGGTTAGATATTGAAAATAAAAAAAATAGTAATTGCGACACTGATCGTTTTACTTTGCTTATTTTTATATTTAGTCGCATTAGACAGTTTTTGTGACCAGGATCAAAATGGTGGAAATTTTACCATAGGCATCTGTAAAATAACCGGTTATTTGCCATTTTAACTAAAATTAATAGGGTTTTAATCTTATTTAATAATTTAATATAGGCTTAAAGAAAAATTAATGTTTTAATTAACAGTTTTGACATGCGCTTTAGTTAAAGCTTGCATCGATAAAAATATTAGGAAATTAGAATAAAATGAAGGTTTAATTATGGCGGAAGAAGTTGGGCAAACGCTTAAGCGCGGGTTAAAAAACAGACATATTCAATTGATTGCACTTGGTGGGGCTGTTGGAACAGGCCTTTTTTAGGAATTGCACAAACTATAAACATGGTAGGGCCATCTGTTTTATTAGGTTATGCAAATTGGTGGATTTATTGCTTTCCTGATTATGCGTCAATTAGGAGAGATGATTGTCGAAGAACCTGTTGCTGGTTCTTTTAGTCACTTTGCTTATATGGGGCCCTTTTGCTGGTTTTTTATCTGGCTGGAACTATTGGGCAATGTTTATCTTGGTTGGTATGGCTGAGCTGACTGCAGCAGGTATTTATGTGCAATATTGGTGGGATATCCCAACCTGGATTTCAGCTGCAATCTTTTTTATCGCTATCAATCTTATCAATTTGACCAATGTACGTTTATATGGTGAAACAGAATTTTGGTTTGCCATAATTAAGGTGTTCGCAATTATTGCGATGATTATTTTTGGCTGCTATCTGTTAATCAGTGGAAAAGGTGGCCCACAAGCATCGGTATCAAATCTTTGGCAATATGGAGGATTCTTTCCTAATGGGATTGCTGGATTGGTAATGGCGATGGCAGTTATTATGTTTTCTTTTGGTGGATTAGAGCTCGTTGGCATAACAGCGGCGGAAGCGGAAAATCCAACACAAAGTATTCCTAAAGCGACTAATCAAGTTTTCGCCAATTCCCAAACGAAATGCAACAAAGTAAATCCTTGGTCATACATAGATAAAATTACTGTAATGACCCCATAAGAGATACTGTTGTATGAAGGGAAAACATTTGAACTTACATGAGCGTTTTTATATCGAAAAACGAATAATTGACGGTGTTACTCAGGCCACTATTGCTAGAGAATTGGGGCTTTCTCGTTCAACTGTCAGCAGGGAACTCAAACGTAATACTGA
>NZ_NHNG01000615.1:0-1771 GCF_002287155.1 Arsenophonus sp. ENCA | reverse complement strand
TGAGCATGGTAGATTCTTCCATAAAAAAACAGATAATTGAATATATCGCCCTGACCTTCCTTATAAATACGTGCTCGTAGCACAAGATACCGTTCGGTCTTGAAGACGATTATGAATATGTCACCAGGGTTTAATCTGACGTACAAGCTCTAAGCTTAAGGCAGAGTACAAACTCACCGGTAACATCCCAATGATCAGTTGGGGATCATTAACCTTTGAAAGTCAATGATCAAGATATAAGATATCTGTAGGGCTTCCTCACGTGTCAGGGCACTGGTACCACAATCCACCCGTTGCTTGCGCGACGGTTTAACGCTGACCTGTTTGATTTTTCGTAGCAGCGTGGCTTTGGAAATGCCGAGTGCCTGACAACCTGTCTGATAAACCGCGTCTTTGCCGCCATGCCCGGCTTTCTCG
The DNA here is from genome assembly GCF_002287155.1 of Arsenophonus sp. ENCA. NCBI lineage: Bacteria > Pseudomonadati > Pseudomonadota > Gammaproteobacteria > Enterobacterales > Morganellaceae > Arsenophonus > Arsenophonus sp. ENCA. Next base: position 1,354 of record NZ_NHNG01000615.1, on the reverse strand, counting down.
GCAGCCTGGGCAATCGCTAACAGGCGTTCGGTCAGGATGGCGTTCATAACACCGCCTCCTCGCCGTTATCCTGCCCCGTGCCGCGCAGGTGTTCCGGTAACTGAAAATCCGCGTCTTCAGCATCTGCATCATCCTTTACCCAGTCTGGTACGGTCTCTGATGGGGTGTGATGGGGTAAGGCAAAGTCACTGCGTAACATATTGATTTCAAACTCAATGTCATTAAGTAGGCCCGCCAAATAGTCGGCGTGTGACGTAATATCACCACTGTGGCTATGCAATTTTTCCAGCCCTTCCCGAAAGCGGCCCATTAACATGGCTTTAACATCAAAGCCCACCAGGCCAATTTCTTCACGGAGCTGGCGGATGCCTTCTTCCCCTAACGGGCGATGCTGATTAAGCAGGCGGTTTTCACTCAGCTCATTGATTTTTTGGTCTTTTTCGTTGGCCAGGCGGCGGCTGGCTTCCAGGCTGTCACGGGTTTCGCGCAGTTTTGCTTTTAGTTCACGCACAGACATGCGATCAACCTCGTCAAGTGTCAGGCCGGCAATGGTGCCGCCTTCGACTAATGCGGCAAGATCTTCATCATCTTCAGTCATCAACTCAAAGAGTTTTGTTTTACCTAAACTCGCAAGCGTTTGCGAGTTCGCCTGTAATCCAGGTGAGGTATATTTTAGTGCAGCTTTCATTATTAAGTTGGCTGTTCTGTGCGCCATCCCCAAGCGTTCAGTGACTATTTTGGTAAACTCTCCATGCGGCTCATTTTCTTTAATAATAATTAGCCGCTTCCCCGCCTCCAGCATGGCTTCCGCGCTCTGTGCCATATAGAAGCGCGCTTCATGCACAATGCGCTCGCGTTCATAGGGCAGGCCCTCGCCGTACTTGTTCATAATGGCTTGCTGATGTTCAGCCAGGGCGTTAAGGTTGTTCATTAAATCCGGTGCCAAAGGCTGTTCGGGGGCGATTTCAGCCGTCATCGGTAACGCTTTTCTACCCATTGTTTTTTCCTCTTACGATTTTGACGGTGAGGCTACACAGCGCTCACGTCGTTCTGCCATCTTGATTTGCGCCCGTTCGGTTTCATCGAAACACGAGTTTCGCAGTCTCTAAAAAAGAAGTATAAATTTAAAAACAAGAAAAAATCAGGATGTTCATATTTTGTCCGGTTATCCATGCATTAAAGATATCTATAAAATATTCTTGCAAGTAAGCAGTGTAAGATACTCTTGTTTGGCGTTATCAGAAGTCAGCCCATCGCCTTTATCTCATGACACGGTTAGCCGATGGTTAAAAAGTAGATGTTTCCGCCCTAAAGACCTATGGCGATTAGTTGAACCTTCTATAGACAAAAAAAG
>NZ_NHNG01000211.1:0-22273 GCF_002287155.1 Arsenophonus sp. ENCA | reverse complement strand
CCTGAACAAAAACAAGAAAATAAAATAATCTCGGGCATCCGTATTACAGTTGAACACGCCATCGCGGGTATCAAGCGCCTCGGTTGCATGACCCAAATTTTACGGAATCGTAGACCCTTTATTGATGATACCTTCTTACTCCTTAGCGCAGGTCTTTGGAATTTCCATCTCAGAACAGCGTAAAATTTACTTCAATCACCGAAACACCCTTATTTCACTATTAAGCAACACGCTTAATCAGTGCACAATCTTTGGGACTTGTGCGCTCTATTCTCACCATGATAGCGTTAGTCTCACTGATTTTAATTTGGTCTGAGCCACACTCAGCATTCTCTTTTCTGGAAAATATCCGGCTTTGGAATATCACTACTACGGTAAATGGTGTAGATACCATTCAACCGATCACCCTCAGCTCACTATTTATTACTATTCTTATTATTATAATTACAGCACAACTAATTAGAAATTTGCCGGCATTGTTGGAACTCGCCCTGTTACAACACCTTGATTTAACTCCAGGAACTGGCTATGCAATCACCACCTTGACTAAATATACTATTGCGCTAATAGGTAGCTTAGTCGGGTTTTCCATGCTTGGTATTGAGTGGTCAAAACTACAATGGTTAATTGCCGCGATGGATGTTGGACTTGGCTTTGGGCTACAAGAAATCTTTGCCAATATCATTTCTGGCTTAATGATCTTATTTGAGAAACCAATTCGGATAGGCGATACCGTCACTATTCGTGATTTAACAGGCAGTATTACCAAAATCAATACTAGAGCAACAACCTTAACAGATTGGGATCGCAAAGAAATTATTGTTCCTAATAAAGCCTTTATTACCGAGCAATTTATTAACTGGTCGTTATCCGATACTATCACTCGTATTGTTTTAACCATTCCAGCGCCCGCTGATGTAGATAGTACCGAGATCAGTCAGATATTATTAAATGCCGCCGAGAAAACGCCGATGATTTTAACTAACCCGGCACCTGAAGTATATCTAGTTGATTTACAACAAGGTATTCAAATCTTTGAATTACGTATTTATGCGGCAGAAATGGGGCACAGAATGCCTGCCCGCCATGAAGTTCATCAAAATATATTAATCGGTTTTGCACAACATGGGATCACGCTACCATTTCCGCCCTTTCAAGCCCGAGTTTATATTGCCAGTAATAATCTATTACGAAGTGCAACAAAAAATACATCTGGGCGAAAGCCGGCAAGAAAAGCCGGAGAATTATAAATTACAATCAACTTTGGCCGTTTAAATAACAGATAAAATTGTATAAAAATCAAACAAAATATATCATATTTATTTTTAACATAAATATAATATTATTTTAATATATAACGGATTTAATCTAGTTATCAGTTAATTTATTTTTAATCAATTTGGGTGGGGTACTTTTTAATATAACGTTCAGCTAACGCCTGCGCTGCCTTCATTTCTTTATCAGAAAACAATTTACCGATCCTATCATGAAATTTTTGACTTTCTTTATTACCATTACAAGCTGCGGTAGCTAACCATGCATAGGCCATTTTATTATCTTTATTAACACCATGTCCCTCTGCATACATGACACCTAAACGATCCTGAGCTTTAGCATACCCCTGTTTTGCAGCGTGTTTAAACCAATAGACGGCTTTTTTATAATCTTTTATCACACCGTTGCCAATACTATACATTAATCCCAAATTAAACTGTGCCAATGCATAACCCCCTTTTGATGCTTGCTCATACCAATATGCTGCTTCCGGTAAATTTCGTTTCACACCTAATCCATGAGCATACATGGTAGCCATATTGCTTTGCGCACGAACATGCTGCTGGATTGCTGCCCTTTGGTACCATTCTATTGCCCGATCATAATCACGCCTAACACCAAAACCATTAACATACATAGTCGCGAGTCTAAATTGCGCATCTGCATTACCTAATTCAGCTGATTTCAAATACCAAACGACAGCCTGTTTGAAGTCCTGAGAAATTCCTTGTCCACGGAAATATTTTTCCCCCAGTTCATACTGAGCTTTGTCATTACCTTGTTCAGCTAATTGCTGTAATTGCGTTATTCTATTAGATTTTGTAGTTGTTATATTAGCAGATACTAAAGAACCATAACTTATTATTCCTAGCGTAAATACCAGAATTAATTTTCTCATATCGCCAGCTCCTTTTTATAACTAACGCTTCAAAAATTATACTAAGATACTAATCTTAGTATCCCTTTATTTCACACTATACAAATCACAACTCAAAAATAGATTTAAGCAATTTATTTTCCATAATATAAATTATAATAAATCTTGAAAATTCATTATTAATTAACCTGTTGATATAATTAAAAACGGAAGCACTACAACAAATTAATAATAAATTATTCTGTTATTTTCTAAAGTGAACTCCCGTAACCTCAATTTACATGGTTTTTATCTACGCTAAATATTTAAATACCACTATAAAAGTTGACGTAAATAATAGGAAACGGCTTCTTCTTCATTAGAACCAATAATTTCCATATCAGGTAAATTATCTCGTAATAATTGATGTGAGTTTTTCATAATGCAGCCTTTTCCCGCCATGATTAACATTTCATAATCATTCATTCCGTCACCAAAAGCGATACAATCCTGCAAAGTATAGCCTAATAAATCCGCTACCTGCTTTAGTGCATTTCCTTTGGAAACACTACCATTCATAACCTCTAGACAACATGGTAATGAAAAACTAACGTTGACACGATCACTCCAACGATTTCTTATTTGTTCCTGCAATAGCAGTAACTGCTGATGATCTTCGCAAGTAAAATAAACTTTGCTCACATCCGTCGTCGAAAAATTATCGCGCTCAAAAAGTTGATAGTGAAAAACAGACTCTTGAAAATATGCTTTTTGCTCCGGGCTCTCCCGATTAATTAACCAATTATCGCTAGAATAGTAGTTGGTCAGAATATTTGGATTATCAAACTCCATTAAACAGAGCTCATGAACAATATCAGGATCAAGATTATGCGTTAAAATCAGCTCTCCATTGGTGTTATGTACCCTAGCGCCATTAGATGTGATCATATAAGCATTAATCCCTAACCCATTACGGATCTGATCAACATCAATATAGTGGCGACCCGTAGCAAAAATGAAATGAATATTTTTTCTGCTAATAATTTTAACGTTTCTTTTGTATAAAGGGGTAAAGTGTGGTCAGGAGACAGTAAAGTACCATCTAAATCTGAAGCAACAACAGAATACGTCATTGTTTTTCCTTGGTTAATCAATGTTGAACAAAAAAATCACAAATTGCATTAAGTGCCATAGCTCGTAATGCATCGTTTTCAAATAATATTTCATGGTCTGCCCCTTCGATAATTAAAGGTAGCTTTTCCTCTCTTCCCATCTGCATTTTTTGCCGAGCGACACAAAATCTCTGAATATCCCGATTATTAACGACCTTATCTTCACTCGCTTCTAATACCATCAACGGAACCTCAATCTCTGCCGCTTTTTCAATTAAGCTAGCACCAAACTGCAGACTCTCCCCAATCCAATGATAAGTTGGACCACCAAGACGTAGTTCAGGATAATCGGCATAATAACGTAAATAACGCCGATAACGTTCATAACTATGGGTCAACACATTAATAATAAAGGGTAATGGCTGCCATCTACCGGTTGATACTGCATAATCATCACGGGTATTGGATCTCGCCTCAGCACATTGAATGATAAAATTTGCCAACCAACGTGAAACCGGTAAATTAATGCCTATCATTGGAGCACATAAAACCGCAGCATTAAAGGTCAGACTATCTCTCAGCAAATAACCGGCAAGAATAGCCCCTCCCATTGAATGGGAGAGTGCATAACAACGTGAATAGTGTCGTGACTTGATCTCAAGAGAAATAAAAGATTCAAAATCATCAATATAATCAGTAAATTTTTCGACGTGCCCCTTTTGCGGATCGGCCAACATTCTTCCCGAAAGGCCTTGTCCACGATGATCTATGATAAAAATATCATAACCAAGATGATAAAGATCATAAGCGACTTCAGGATATTTTACATAGCTTTCACTACGCCCGGGCAAAATAACAATCGCTTTATCATGCTGAGCAGAACAAATTTTTACATAACGAATAGGAATATTATCAACGCCAATAAATTCTGCTTCATCATGCATCTTCCAAAAATCTAAAAGCGGACCATTAGCAAACGCTAAAAACTGAGATTCACGTGTCAGCCAACTCGCTTTTAGCATGTCAGGCGTCATAATCACTCCTAAACTCATTCTATACCTGCCAGATGAGCGCGAATCAATGTCATAAATGCCTCACCAAATCGTGCTAATTTTCTTTGACCTACACCATTAATCAGCAGTAGTTCATTCGGCCCGACAGGACATCGCTCCGCCATCTCTATTAAAGTGGCATCGTTAAAAACCACAAAAGGTGGAATATTTTCTTCATTAGCAATCACTTTTCTTAATTGACGTAATTTAGCAAATAATTTTTTATCATAATGGCCTTGGTAGTTTTTATTTTGCTGATTACGGCTTTTTTTCGATAAAACTCTAGCAACAGCCAATTGTAATGGTACCTCGCCGCGCAATATCGGCCTAGCTGCTTCTGTCAATTGTAATGCTGAAAAATGAGCAATATTTTGGTTCACTAAACCCATATGAATAAGTTGCCGACATACACTCACCCAATGCTCATGACTCTGTTCTTTACCCAAGCCATAAACTGGCAACTTATCATGATCAAATTCACGTATACGTTGATGATTTGCGCCGCGCAAAATGTCAACAATATAGCCGATACCAAAACGCTGCCCTGTCCGATAAATACAAGAAAGTACTTTCTGAGCATCAATTAAACCATCATACCGTTTCGGTGGATCCAAACAGATATCGCAGTTACCACAAGGTTGCTGCCGATTTTCACCAAAATAATTTAACAATACTAGACGGCGACAAGTTTGTGTCTCGGCAAAAGCACTCATGGCATTTAGTTTATGGCGCTCAATCTCTTGTAATTGTCCGGCAGGCTTTTCCGCCAAACAACGACGCAACCAAGATAAATCAGCGGGATCATAAAATAAAATGGCTTCGGCAGCTAAGCCATCGCGTCCAGCTCTACCGGTTTCTTGATAATAAGATTCTATATTACGGGCAATATCAAAATGGACAACAAAGCGGACATTAGATTTATTAATTCCCATACCAAAAGCCACCGTTGCAACCACCACTTGCAAGTCATCTTTTTGAAAAGCATCCTGTACTTTTGCGCGTTGTGTATTATCAAGACCCGCATGATAGGCCGCCGCACTCAAACCCCGTTTATACAATCGCTCAGCTGTCTCTTCAGCTTTACTACGGCTATTGCAATAAACAATACCGCTGTTACCCTTTTGTCCTTTAATAAAAAACCAAAGCTGATCAAGAGGCTTGTATTTTTCTACTAAAGTATAACGAATATTAGGTCGATCGAAGCTACTGATATGGACAAGTGGTTCACACAGTTCAAGCCCGTGAATAATATCATTACGCGTTGTTTGATCGGCAGTAGCCGTTAAGGCAATAACTGGTAACTGTGGAAAACGACGCCGCAATTGCCCCAATGCTCGATATTCAGGGCGAAAATCATGTCCCCACTGTGAAATACAATGAGCTTCATCCACAGCCAATAAAACCGGATTTAATTTCGGCAATTGATCAAGAAAATTATCCATAACCAACCGCTCTGGAGCAATATAAAGTAATTTTATTTTGCCTTGCCGACAGTGCTCAATTACCTGCTTTTGCTGTTGCCCAGTTTGGCTTGAATTAAGATAACTGGCGTCAATACCATACTGAGAAAGCTGATCAACTTGATCTTTCATTAATGAAATCAGTGGAGAAACCACTATGGTTAAGCCAGGTAAAATTAAAGCGGGTATTTGATAACAGAGAGATTTTCCTCCGCCGGTTGGCATGACAACCAAACAATCTTGATTTGTAAGTATAGTATTAATAATTTGTTCTTGGCCTGGCCGAAATTGCTGATAACCAAAAATCTGCTGTAACACTTGCCGAGCCGGGGATGTAATATTGATAATTTCCGCAGTAGACACTGGTATCCTTAATAAACGTGACTAATCAATTTCGATAAAAAGCGGTAAATAAATATATGCTACCTGACTCTGATAAGAATTACAGCATCCTATTAATTTCCGCTATAAAATAAAGAGGTTAGAAGAAAAAAAGTCACTCTTTATTATGCCAAATAACCATTTATTTTTACCTATTCATAAAGCATAATCATAGAAAAATTGCCAACCTTTGCATAATAACAATCGTTGATTAACATAATATCTAATAATTAAGAGAATATTTATGAATACGCCCGCCCTTACATTGGACGATGCACAGAAACTTATAATTGGAAAATATCTTCAAATGCAATTCAACCAATTATTAGGTCTTGAGTTATTATCCTTTGATAACACCCAGATCAAGTTAATTTTTAACAACAAATCACAATTGATAGGAAACTTTGAACAGCAAATCCTACATGGTGGCGTAATTGCTGCAGTGTTAGATGTTGCTAGCAGTGTAATTTGCTTTTGTAATGCATTAAGTCGAATAACTTCATTGTCAAAAGAAGCGCTCAAAGACCCTTTATCAGCCTTTGCGACCATCGATTTAAATATTAATTACTTGCGTCCAGGTCGTGGTAAAAAATTTATTGCAAGTGGAAAAATCATTCGCACTGGTAATAAGATTTCTGTTGCCCGAGCCGAATTGCATAATAACGAAAATAAACATATCGCAACAGGCATAGCCACTTGTTTGGTAGGTTAAATAAAAATAACCAAGCTAAGACCATAATAAAAATCTATTTTAAATAAACGTTATATGAAGCTTATATTATTAAGCTGGCCTTTCTACTTTGCTCAAGTTATCTTTATTTATCTGATAAATTCAGAGCCAATTCTTACGTTTAAAATAAAGATAAGGTGCCAGCCCGGCAATAATCATCAATATAATTGCTGCCGGATAGCCAAAACGCCAGCCTAATTCAGGCATAAATTCAAAATTCATACCGTAACTGGACGCCACCAGCGTTGGCGGTAAAAAGACTACAGAAACAACGGAGAAAATTTTAATAATTCGACTCTGCTCAATATTAATAAAACCCATTGCCGCTTGCATAAGAAAATTTACTTTTTGAAATAGTGATTCATTATGAGGTAGCAGTGATTCAATATCACGTAAAATATATCTCGCTTGCTCTAATTGACCTGCCGGCAATCTTGCTCGGCGGATCAAAAAATTTAATGCTCGTTGACTGTCCATCAAACACAACCGCACTTTCCAGCCAATATCTTCTTGTTCCGCTAAATTAGAAAGTGCGCTATCGAGTTCATCACCTTGTTTGCCTTCCAAAATAATCCGGCTTAACGATTCCAATACGCTATAAATATTTTCTATTACATCAGCAAGTTGTTCAATTTTGGTTTCAAATAAATCTAAAAATAACTCATAAGCATTAGCATCGATCAGCTTTTGGCTTCTTGAACGCATACGATACAAACGAAAAGCCGGCAGATCACACTCCCGCAAGGTATATAAACGGCCATCACGAAAAGTGAAAGCAACCGTCGAATTACTAACATGTTCATCACTATCTTGATAATAAAAAAATGAATGAATATGTAAACCATCTTCATCCTCAAAAAAACGAGCCGATGCTTCAATATCGGTTAATTCAGATGGGGTTACTAATAATTGTTTCAATTCAGTTTGCACTGTTTGCCGTTCTTTTTCATCAGGCTCCATTAAATCAACCCATACCGCATCGGTTAGTTTTTCACCTTCATCAAGCTCAAAGCGAGACAAACGGTGGTTGTCTAATTTAAATGCCAGCAGCATATTATGACGCCTCCTTCAGAACCCCAAATAGCAAAATAATAGCCAATTAATTAGTAACAAAAACTCCCATACTTCAACCATTCTTTATTGCAACTCTAATTTAGCATAAGCTGCAACCAGCCATTTGATCCCTTCGCCCTGAAAAGCTATCTGCAAGCGGCAACGCTCACCATCCCCTTCCAAATTAATAATAGTTCCTTCACCAAACTTAGGATGACGAACCCGTTGGCCTAATGCATAGCCACTATCATTTCGATTAATTGGGGTACCAAGTCGCTGATGACTAATAGGGCGAGAAACCGTTGCACGCAAACGGACCTCTTCAATACATTCAGTCGGTAATTCTGCAATAAAACGCGAAGGACGATGGTAGACTTCTTTACCATATAATCGACGGCTTTCCGCATAAGTCAGCGTCAATTTCTCCATCGCTCGTGTCAATCCAACATAAGCCAATCGCCTTTCTTCTGCCAGCCCTCCGCTCTCTTCCGCACTCCTTTGGCTTGGAAACATACCTTCTTCCATACCAACAATAAAAACCAATGGAAATTCTAAACCTTTTGCCGAATGTAGCGTCATTAACTGAACGGCATCTTGATGTAACTCCACCTGCCCTTCACCGGATTCCAACGCAGCATGAGACAAAAATGCTTGCAGTGACATTAAATCTTGATCTTCTTCTTGATAACTAAATTGACGAGTAGCAGTGACTAACTCCTCAAGGTTTTCAATCCGCGCTTGCGCTTTTTCGCCTTTTTCTTGCTGGTACATCGACCGCAGACCTGAGTCGTGGATCACGCGATCAGTTTGAACATGTAACGGCATATCCGTCGTTTCTTTAGCTAATGCATCAATTAGCTCAAGAAACCGTTCAATCGCCCCGGCCGCCCGACCTCCAAGGACTTTTTCAGCTAATAAATATTCACAACTTTCCCAAAGCGTGAGTTGTTTTTCACGCGCGGCCTGACGAACAGTGTCTAAAGTTCGTTCGCCGATACCTCGAGTTGGTGTATTAACAACTCGCTCAAATGATGCATCATCATTACGGTTAGCAACCAAACGTAAATAAGAGAGCGCATCTTTAATTTCCTGCCGCTCAAAAAAACGTTGGCCACCATAAATACGATAAGGCATTGAAGACTGTAATAAGGCTTCTTCAAGCACTCGTGATTGTGCATTGCTGCGATAAAGAATTGCGCACTGCTTTAAAGCGCCACCTTTCTCATGCCATTGTTTAATGCGACTAACAACATAACGCGCTTCATCTAACTCGTTGAAGCCACAATAAAGCGAAATAGGTTCACCATCAGCCCCTTCTGTCCAGAGATTTTTTCCTAAACGGTTATTATTATTGGCAATCAGTGCATTAGCCGACTTCAAGATATTGTTAGTCGAACGATAATTTTGTTCTAGCCGAATAGTTTCCGCCGCTGGAAAATCTTGCAAGAAACGTTGAATATTTTCTACCTGTGCACCACGCCAACCATAAATTGACTGATCATCATCACCAACAATCATCACCTTGCCAGTATCACCGGCCAAAATACGTATCCAGGCATACTGGATACTGTTGGTATCTTGAAATTCATCAACCAGAATATTGGTAAAACGTTCACGATAATGTTGTAGTATATGCGGTTTCTTCAGCCACATTTCATGGGCACGCAATAAAAATTCAGCAAAATCAACTAATCCAGCCCGATCACACGCTTCCTGATAAGCCTGATAAACTCGCAGCCACGTCGCCTCTGTTGGATTGCCATAACTTTCAATATGCTGTGGCCGCAAGCCTTCATCTTTTTTTGCATTGATGTACCACATAGCCTGACGTGGTGGCCACTTACTCTCATCCAGATTGATGGCCTTGATAATTCTACGCAATAAACGATATTGATCATCACTATCTAAGATTTGGAAATCTTGCGGTAAATTGGCATCCAAATAGTGAGCCCGCAATAGACGATGCGCCAGGCCATGAAAAGTTCCTACCCACATACCGCCTTGATCGCTACCTAATAACGCATTAATACGATGACGCATTTCAGCCGCTGCTTTATTGGTAAATGTCACCGCCATAATCGAGAAAGGCGAAACCTTATCAACCATCAGTAACCAGGCAATTCGATGAACCAGTACCCGTGTTTTACCACTACCTGCGCCAGCAAGTATTAACATATTCGTTCGAGGAGCAACAACAGCTTCGCGTTGCTTATTATTTAGGTTTTCAAGTAAATATGAGGCGTTCATGGTTACCATTAAATTAAGAGAGCAGTCAATAAATCACTACTGTGTTTTTAACCAGATGAGAAGATTATATCAGCGCAATGAGTGAAGATAAACCGGTGATCTCAATATGAGGTAATATGTCATTCTCATTGGTGGCTAGTAAGTCGCTATTGTTAGTATTGATCCAACAAGCTTGCATGCCACTGTGTATAGCACCTTGAATATCGGTTGTTAAATCATCACCGACATGTAAAATTTTATCCACTACAATATTAAATTTCTGCGCGGCAAGATAATACATATCACTAAACGGTTTAGCGCGTCCATCTGGCCCCGCTTTTAAAACAAATTGAAAATAATCGCCTAATCCACAAGCATACGGATCTGCATTGCCATTAGTAATAACCGCTAGTGGGAATTTTTCGGCTAAGGTAGATAAGATTTTATGGGTCACGTCTGGAACTACGATTTGACTACGCCAATAAGAAAAGTGTGCCATTATATCGTCAGCACCACCAGCAGATCCTTCTCGATCGTAACCATACTGACAAAGTAACGCCTTAACTGCTAACCAACGCCACTGTGTAACATCATGATAAATTTCAGGATACTGATTAATAATTAACGTTTGATAGTTTTTCAAATCGGCAAATTGAAGTTTATTAAAGCGATCGTCATAGCAACGAATAAAATTTAATAATTCCTGTTCAGTTTTAGCAATAACAGGGCGATTATCATACAGTGTATCATCCAAATCAAAGGTAATCGCTGCAATAGAAGTTAATTGCCGATAAACATGCATTCAAGGTTTCTCCCTTTTTGCCCTTGGATGAGCCACATCATAAACCTTGGCTAAATGCTGAAAATCTAGGTGAGTATAAACTTGAGTGGTAGAAAGATTAGCATGTCCTAGTAGCTCTTGGACTGCCCTTAAATCGCCACTTGATTCCAGGATATGAGTGGCAAAAGAGTGACGAAGTTTATGAGGATGAATATGACTCCTAACATTCTGACGAATTCCCCATAATGCAAAACGCTTTTGTACATTCCGAGCGGAAATACGCTTTCCTCTTTGGATTGAGATAAAAACAGCTTCGTCTTGCTTAACATATTGCTGGCGCATCTCAAGCCAACGGATTAACCATTCTACCGCAATACGTCCTAATGGTATCTTCCGTTCTTTACTACCTTTTCCCATAACCCAAACTTCACCATTAGGTAAATCCAGATGTTGGCAATTTAAATTAACCAGTTCCGATAAACGCAATCCTGCGCCATACATCACTTCCAACATGGTTCTATCACGTACAGATAGCGGATCTGCTAAATCAATATTTAACAACTGATTGACTTCATCTACATCGATATTTTTTGGTAAATGGCGTTTATTTTTCGGCGTTCTAACGGTTTTGGCTGGATTAGCGGTTAATATGCCCTGTTCAACTAACCAATTTAAAAAACTTCTTAATGACGAAAGACGCAAAGCGAGAGTCGCTGCCTGTGATCCTTGTCGGCGACATTTTGCAACCATCATACGAACATGTGATGTTTCTAATTGCGTCCAATCATTGATGTTCATATTTATAGCCATGTCCATTAACATGACTAATTGGCGTTGATAATTAATAATCGTCACGGGGCTTAGCTGCCGTTCTACACGTAAGTAATGCAAAAAGTCGTCAATTCGCTGCTGCAAGCTTTGCCGTGTTGAATTCATGCACGAGTTACCCAGCGTAATAGCAAATCGGGCAATAATTTGGCTAAGTGGTCAAGCATTGTCGTTCCCATCCCTTTTTGATAATGCTGAGTATCGCGGCTACTAAAGATCACCATCCCTAAATTACCATAAAGACCTAATAAAGAAATAGCTACCGAACCGACATGATTTGCGTCTGGCATTAATAATAATATTTCTGGGTTATTTAACGTACCAAGATAATGATTTTTTTCACCAAATCTCTGAATACGAACAGGCTCAAATGCCTGACGAGAAATCATAACTTTTTGCGCATCCATTGGTATGCCTAGCTGCCAACAATCACTAAACAAGCGAATATAAGCACCACTCAAACCAAAACTTCTTGACCAGGCATATAAACGTTGCTGAAAATCGGCAAAATCATCTGCCGTTGATAGCTGAATAACCAATTTTAACAGTCGATTAAATAGTATTTCATTATTGCGCACCTGCTCAACCAATAGTTGCATATCCTGTTCCAAATTTTGGATATAAACTCGTTGACGTTTCATCGACCATTCAACTAATGAAACCGCATGATGAACCGGATGAGGAACCCGTATCTGTTCAACAGCAGCTGCATTGCGAATAAAAAAATGAGGATTGCTTTTTAGATATTTTACGACTGTCTGATCATCTAACAGAGGTTGAGGATCAAATGCTGCTTCTTTTTTATCCATAATAAAAGATCTCTTAACCAAACAAAACTTAGAAATGAATAACACCATCATAAACATGTGTCGCAGGGCCTGTCATAAACAGTGGATGACCCAATCCATTCCAACGAATTTTTAGCATGCCACCAGGTAAATCAACACGGACATTTTTTTTTAATAAACCTTGCTGAATACCGATAGCAACAGCAGCACAGGCACCACTTCCACAAGCCTGTGTTTCTCCTACACCACGTTCATGTACACGTAATCGAATGTGTTCATGATCAATAACCTGCATAAATCCTATATTAGCTCGCTCAGGAAAACGTTCATGCTTTTCAAGCATCGGCCCTAATAAAGCAACTTCAGCCGTGTCAATATTTTCAACCTGTAATACACAATGAGGGTTGCCGATAGAAACCACGCCACATAATATTGTTTGTTGCTGAGTTCTAATTATATAAGTTTTCTCAGCTTTTTGCGCTTTAAATGGTACTTTATTTGGCTCAAACTCAGGAATTCCCATATTGACACAAACATCTTCATTTTCTGCTACCGATAATGTCAACCTGCCAGATTGAGTACTTACCTTGATATCGCGTTTATTGGTCAGTTTTTTAAGGCGAACAAAACGAGCAAAACAACGGGCACCATTACCACATTGAGCCACTTCACTACCATCGGCATTAAAAATACGATAATGAAAATCAAGATCGGGATCATAAGGTGCTTCAACAACTAAAAGCTGATCAAATCCAATTCCCTTATGTCGATCTGATAAACGACAAATAAGTTCAGGAGAAAAATAAACATTCTGAGTAACGGCATCTACCACCATAAAATCGTTACCCAAACCATGCATTTTGGAGAATTGCATTTTCTACTCCATCTTAATCAATTGGCTATTTTGTCATTACTCGATTTTTGCAATGTTTCGGTCTGTATCGATTGATGTTCTGTCTCTTTAGACGATATCGTACTTTCAGTCTTTTGCTCCGCTGTTGCTTTTGCTGGGAAATAGAGTGGCCCTTTCAAACCACAAGCAGAAAGTAAGGTTAAAAATACCGATGTCATAAATAGCCAAAGTAATTTTTTCATTATGTTAACGCCTGCATGTTTAAATCATTATCCTTTATAATCTATAATCGCAGTTAGGCGTAGAAAAGCAAATAGGAAATTGACGATGACAGACACAGAATTTCATCAACTGGTTGATAAAGTGATGAATAAAATAGAAGAACAACTTGATCAGTATGATGGTAATAATGATATCGATTGCGAAACCCATGGCGGTATTATGACAATAACCTTCGAAAATGATAGTAAAATTATTATCAACCGCCAAGAACCACTCCATCAAATATGGCTAGCTACACAGTCAGGTGGTTACCACTTTAACTATAAAATAGACAATTGGTATTGTACTCGCAGTAATAAAAATTTTATCCAAATATTAGCCTATGCTATTAGTGAACAAAGTGGTGAACCATTTTCATTTGATCTCTAACTGCGAAAAAACAAATATCATTCTTTATTATTAATGTATATAAAAACTAATACCTGATTCTTCTCGACAGACATTCTCATTGAACGGTGAGTTTGAAAATGAGCCTGATAAATAAGGAATGACTTGATTTTTATCTTCCACTTTTATTATCTGATAAAATTGCGGTAAATTGAAATTAACTAAACTTGCACGGTAGGTAGAACGATAATGTGAGGATGAGTAAAAACGGCTGACATCCCTAACAAGTTCTTCTTTGTTTCCTTCACAGTGTGAATAAATTTCCACCCGGTTTTTTTCATCTAAAATATAGATATTAAAACCATGATTTTCTTCTGTATCCTCAAAGAAGAATTGTACAATCCCTTCACTGGCATAACGATCAACAACTAAAGGTAAATGATAAGTTTCTTTTATATCCAGTTTTACTGGCAAACCATGTAATTTATTATTAGAAATTGCACCATAAAATTCGACTGCATTTTCCAATTTCTGCACTGAAACATTCAAACGCTCAAAAAACAATCCCCAGGTCTGACCTGCAATACGTAGTGCCTTGAAACGCCCTGAGTCATTACAACTGCTTGATAGACGTAATTCAATACATTCTGAAACCAGCTGTTGAACACGTGTACCGATCAACCCTCTCATATGTTGGCTATAGCAGAAAACTTCAACCACATCTGGCAGTTCAGCATCTTGATGCATTTTGCCCAGGATCGTTTTTAATGCTTCCAACATAGATTGCTCACCGGAGAAATGGAGTGTTCTCACCTCATTCCAAGAGTTACGATACAGTAGATCAATACTGCTCACTAAGCATTGCGGTGGATCACCAAAACTCAATATGTCTAATTTACGTAAATCAAAATGGATAATCTGATCAGAAAACACCGCTGTCGGATCTTTCTCTAAATTAACAATAATGGCTAAATGGCGAATTTCACAGGGACTATATAAAGCTTTTGGTGTAGGTGCTAGTAATCGAATAGGAAAATTTGTGGTTATATCATTAATAAATTGATGTAATTTATTCTCATCACATTGTGAACCACCATTATGAATATAAATATGGGATTGTTCTGTCAATAAACCATTGAAGTAAGTCCATGCCACTAATTTACTAAGATAACGGTTATATTCTAAAGGTTGGTGTCCAATGATAGAATCAATAGTTGGCGCCTTATTATATAAGTACCAACCACAGCGATTGGCGCGCCCAGCAGGAACATAAATAAAAGTGAGATGACTTTCAGATAGATCTGGTGAAATTTGCGGATTAACTAAAGTGACTTTGCCGGGTAATACTTCAAAGGCGGCATACAATTTCCGTGTCAACACACCAATATCTTGTGGGCTTGCACTAATCCGTAAATTATTACGACGGGCAAAGCGAATAAGATTACGATAACTTTGCATCATGGTGTCAAGTAATTCATTATGTGCATCTCGAACCTGCGCTATTTTCCAATAATTTCGCTTGTCGAGGACGCTTAATCGCTCTGTATTCCACTCCCATGAAGTAACAAGCTGTGATAACACCTGCCTGCGCCAACTACCACTCACCGAGGTACTATTTTCATCAGACAATTTTTCACAAACTTTGAGGTAAAAACAGCGACGAATCAAATCAAGGCGTTTAAAATCACCGATTTCCATTAAATAACGGGTAACGCGTTCTAACATTAAACAATAGGCATCCAGACCATAAGAAACAATTTCCCCGGCATGCAAACGTTTCTTAAATTCCATTGCCAGCAACATACCATGCGGATAATTCCAGGAATAAGCTTCCAGTAAAATACTTTTCAGCACCGCTTTATAAGGAGAATCAACACTTTTATACAATTGCCACAAGCTAGCACCAAAATATTCTTCAGCCGATAATTCACCTAAGCCGCCTAAATCCAACCACTCATTTGGCGTTAATACTCCCCGCGCGTACAAAAATAAAACATATTCATCATAATTGGTTTCTTCTTCTGCGGGTACCATCATCCATAGCAAACGTTTCCCAGCCATACGAACCGCTGTACGATAAAATTCATCCAATAGCAATATATGTTGTGTTGTTCCGCAATCTTCGTCGCTCAAACTACCACTTGTATGATGGCGAAAACGATTTTCATCAATTAAAAAGAAAGTAACATCTATACCAAGCGAGGACGCCCATTGCTCAATTAATGTACATTTTTTTTGTAACAGTTGTCTTTCTTCTTGATCTAACCATGATTGATGACATACCCAAATATCTAAATCAGAAACATCACTTTGCCCGACTGATGATGTACTTCCCATGGAATAAATACCTGTAATAGGTAATTCACCATTGGTTTGTTGTGAAGATAGTTCACAAAAAATATATGCCTCAAATTGCTTTAACCAATTAATTTGCTGAGCATCAGGCGCAAAAAAACAGACACCAGCAGGTACATTACCTTCTATATAACCAGGTAACATGGGATGATGATAATTTAATAAAACTGGCAGCAATCCATATACATGCTTGAACGCTTCATTCATAGAAGATGATGCTCGTTCCAGTCGTAATTGATTGATCGCATCCAATCTTTGCTTTAGTGTCTCAATATAAAGATACAAAAGTTTTGCCTGAATTAACTTTAAAAAATAAATAACCTTAACTCAGCCATTGGTTCCTTGGGTATTGGGGAACGATAACAGCGATAAGCTTTTTGAATAGGTTGCTAGAAACGTGATCAATTTAACATTTTGTACCAAAAGGGTAAAGTACATTACACCTACATTAACTGTTTATTTTTCACACTAAATGCTTTCCATTTTTTTACCTAAAAAATCTTTTTCGTTTCTAAGAATTTCAAATAGATGATCTATATAAAAAAAGGAAACAATTGATTAAATTTTCTTATCAAACTTTTATAATTACCTCCAGTAATAAATATTCAGATAAATATAAAGAAATTAATTAAATATGTATTTATTTGCTTTAATCCAATAACAAAAAATCACGTTGCAGCTGTTGTAAGCCACTTTTTTCTGTTTACAAATCGCACTATGTATTAGCTATATTTATTAAGTGTTCAGCTACAACTAGAAAAAAACTTACCAAAATGTTAAAACTGTCTACCTTTCCTTTATAATTCACTCATAATCTAATTACCTAAGAAAAATAAAAATATGTCAACACAAACACTGCGTATCGCAACAAGGAAAAGTCCATTAGCAATGTGGCAAGCGATTTTCATAAAAACACAATTGGAAAAGCATCATCCAACACTAACGATTGAACTTATTCCCATGAGTACTCAAGGTGATATCCTACTTGATACTCCCCTGGCTAAAATTGGTGGCAAAGGACTTTTTGTCAAAGAATTAGAAAATGCACTACTAGAAAACCGAGCTGATATTGCTGTTCATTCTATAAAAGATATTCCCGCAACTTTTCCTAATAACTTAGGATTAATGGCTATTTGCCAGAGAGGAGATCCTCGTGATGCTTTTGTATCCAATCAGTACGATTCCCTTGATGAGCTTCCAGCTGGGAGTATTATAGGAACATCAAGCCTACGCCGCCAATGCCAACTACGTCATACTTATCCCCACTTGGTTATTCGAGATCTGCGTGGTAATGTCGGAACACGGTTGAGTAAATTAGATAATGGTGAATACGATGGTATTATTTTTGCTGCAGCTGGCTTAAAACGTCTAAGTTTAGAAACACGCATACGTATGCCACTGCCACCAGAGCAGTCATTACCAGCAGTTGGGCAAGGCGCAATTGGTATTGAATGCCGTCTAGATGACTATCACACACAACATTTTCTAGCGTCATTACATCATCATGATACTGCTATCTGTATTCAAGCAGAACGAGCCGTCAACAATCGATTGGAAGGTGGCTGCCAAGTCCCAATAGGTAGTTATGCTATTTGGCAAAATAAACAAATTTGGCTTAGAGCGCTAGTTGGTGCACCCGATGGTAGTCAAATTATTCGTGCAGAAAGATATTTTACCCCTGAAGACGCTCAACAAGCGAGTATTGAACTTGCGGAGGAGTTACTCAATAACGGTGCCAAACAAATTCTTAACAAAATTTCGCCAGGAGCATTTTCTCGATGAGTATATTGGTCACCAGACCAAACCCCAGCGGTGAAAAACTTGTTCAACGTATTAGGTCATTAGGAAAAATGGCATTTCATGCTCCACTGATTGAAATTATGCCAGGTAATGAACTAGCCCTTCTGCCGACTAAATTAGCCAGGCTAACTAATGGTGATCAGGTTTTTTTCTTATCGCCAAATGCGGTATGGCATGCTAATTCAGCACTTTATTTATCAGGACGAAAATGGCCTGATACGCTATCCTATTATGGTATAGGGCTCTCAACAGCATCAACTTTTCACCGATTAACTAATTTGCCTATTCAACTATCTCAAGCTGGTGAAACTAGTGAGACATTAATTGAATTACCTGATTTACAATCAATATTAGGCAAAAAATCTTTGTTATTGCGGGGTAACGGTGGACGTGAACTACTCGCCGCAACGTTAAAATCGCGCGGAAGTCATATTGATTATTGTGAGTGTTATCAACGTCAACCAATAAAATATGATCGACAAACTTTCCAGTTGCAATGGCGGCAGGCAAATATTAAAACAATTATTGTTACCAGTGGCGAAATGTTACATTTATTATTTAACTTAATTACAGATGATGTTAAACCTTGGTTGCTTTCTCGCCACTTGATTATTGTCAGTGAACGTTTGGCCAGTACTGCTTACCAATTAGGATGGCAATCAGTCAAAGTAGCCAAAAGTGCTAATAATGATGCTTTAATTCAGGCATTAATGTAAACCGATATTGAGATATTAATTATGACGGAACAGAATAAACCGAATGAGGTGAATGAAAACCCATCAAATGCCTCAAAAACAGTAACGCAATCTACCGCCAAAAATGGTAACCCCCATAGGCAAAAGCGTTCTGGTCTGTTTGGTAGTATAATTACTATCGTTCTTATTATCATACTCGGTGGTGGCTTCTATTATTATCTTCATCTAAAACATCAACAAATAGTCAATGAAAGCAGTGAATTACAACAACAAATAAATGAATTACTACGTCAACAAAAAACAGAAAAACAGCAAATTAACCAATTGGTTGAATCCCAGCGTATTAGCCAGTTAGATAAGAAAGAATATGAGCAACAACTTGAACAACGCGTCGAAGAATTACAAGCACAAATCACAACACTTTCAAGTACAGATGTGAAACGCTGGTTACTAGCCCAAGCTGATTTCTTAGCCAAAATGGCTGGCCGGAAACTTTGGAATGACTATGATCCCGTTACTGCAATTGCCTTATTAAAAAGTGCTGATGCAAGTCTAGCAGAAATGAATGATCCTAATTTAATTGAGATCCGAAAAACGCTTAATAATGATATCAGTGGGCTATCAGCCATTACCCAAATTGATTATGACGGAATTATTTTAAAGCTTAATCAACTAAGCAGTGATATCGATAATTTACGCATAAATGATAGTGCTCCAGATGGTAACCCCATGGATGAGGATAGCACGGAACTTTCCAATAATATTGCTGATTGGAAACAAAATCTTAGCCAAAGTTGGAAAAGTTTTAGTAAAAATTTTATTACCATTCGTCGTAGGGATTCTCATGAAACGCCTTTACTTGCACCAAATCAGGATATTTACCTACGCGCCAATATTCGAGCACAATTATTTATTGCCGCCCAAGCCGTACCTCGTCATCAAGAGCAAATTTATAAACAATCTTTAGAGCAAATTTCAACCTGGATTCGAATTTACTTTAATACCAACGACGCGGCAACAAAAGCCTTCCTTACCGAAGTCGATAGACTAATTGAACAACCGATTACAATGGATATTCCCAGCGAGTTAAAAAGTTTATTACTACTCGATAAAGCGTTGCAAAAACGTATTCAAGGGCAAATTCCTTCTTCTCCAACACCGAAACCACAAAAAACGCAACCAACCAACGAAAAGAGAACAAATCATGACATAAAAATAGTTCCCCATGCTCCAACAGAAGAAGCGGTAAAACCTAGCAATGAAACCGCCCAGGAGGGAACTGCATGATAAAAGTACTGATCCTTTTTATTGTACTGATTGCTGGCATCATTATTGGTCCCATTGTCGCCGGGCACCAAGGTTATGTACTAATCCAAACCAACAACTACGATATTGAAACCAGTGTAACCGGTTTAGTCATCTATTTTATTATTTTACAATTTATTTTTTGTTTGCTTGGCTGGTGCTATCGTCGTATTCGCGGTACCTCATCATTTACCCATAATTGGCTAAAAGGCCGTAAATATCATAAAGCGCACAGTCAAACACAAAAAGCATTACTAAAATTAGCGGAAGGTGATTTTTCACAAGTCGAAAAACTACTGACAGGTCATGCTGACTATGCAGAACAACCGGTTGTTAACTATCTGCTGGCAGCAGAAGCCGCTCAACAACGCGGTGATGAGTATCGTACCAATCAATATCTTGAGCGCGCAGCAGAAGTCGCGGGTAACCATCAACTTCCTGTTGATATTACACGCGTGCGTATACAACTTGCTGAAGGTAAAATTCATGCAGCACGTCACGGTGTTGATAAATTACTGGATCAGGCACCGCGGCACCCTGAAGTCTTAAGAATGGCAGAACAAGCCTATCAACGTTCAGGAGCTTATCAAGCGCTTATTGAACTTTTACCTATTATGCAAAAAGAAAAGTTATATAGTGCAGAAGAGATCGATAAATTACGCAAAGACGCCTATAAAGGTTTGATTAATCAGTATATGGCTGAAGGTGGCAGCGAAAATTTAAAGGATTGGTGGCAGTCTCAAGGACGTAAAATACGTCATGATCCGGTACTACAATCGATCGTTGCTGCTCGTCTTATTGAATGCGACGATAGTGAAGCCGCAGAAAAAATTATTATTACAGGCTTAAAACAGCAATATGATGAGCATCTTTTATTGCTGGTTCCTCGTTTACAAATTAGCGATAGCAAAGCAATGAATAAAATCCTAACCAATCTAATAAAACAGTCAGGTGGTGCCACTCCCTTACTAAATAGTACATTAGGTCAACTTGCATTACACCATGGCGAATGGCAAGAAGCGGAAAAATATTTTAAGTCTGCTTTAGCACAACGTCCTGATGCTCACGACTTTGCCTGGCTTGCTGATGCTTTAGATAAACAACATAAAGCGGAAGAGGCAGCACAAATTCGTCAACATGGCTTACTTTTTTCATTAAAGCATGAAAATTGATGACTCTCTCTTCTCTATTGTTTTGATCCCGCCTCTAACTTATGGAGGCTTTTTTTACCTTTATCGATTGATTTGACATTTTTAACGTAAAACATTTGGATCAAATAGCATCAATAATACTATTTAGTAATTACCTGTTGAATAAAATTTTAGCTTTGCTAAATAATTAACAAAATAAAAAAACACCTATCAAAAGATAGGTGTCAAAATACAATCAGGTCTACAGACGGATTGTGCCTCACTCAACATTGCGTCCGGTTGGTGATGGATATTACGCATCGATAACGTGGACAATAGGCACATCAAATTGGCTCTGCGTCATCCAATAGTTTATGAAGCTGAAAGCTATCACAAGAAGCAAGATGAGCATCTACACTCTATCTTAGAGCATAATTCATGCCAAATATTACTTTTTACTCAAAGATAATCTTTTTGCGCCCACCATTGAATAAATATTCACCAATTAACTATTGTTTGCTTTTAACAAAATAATTTTATTTACTTTAATTGCCACAATTCACGATACACATTATAAAACTGTCTCTTATTAGAGACGTTATAGCAATATTTATATTTTTTCTTTATTTTTCATGAAATAAAATGTCTCTATATTGAGACATTAATTACTAGCTTTGTTGTTAAAACACGACAAACTTTTAAAAATAGATAAAAAAAACAACATTTTAAATACAATTATGCTATTTTTTCGCTATAAAAATGGGGAAGTCGATCGCCAATTCCCAAACGAAATGCAACAAAGTAAATCCTTGGTCATACATAGATAAAATTACTGTAATGACCCCATAAGAGATACTGTTGTATGAAGGGAAAACATTTGAACTTACATGAGCGTTTTTATATCGAAAAACGAATAATTGACGGTGTTACTCAGGCCACTATTGCTAGAGAATTGGGGCTTTCTCGTTCAACTGTCAGCAGGGA